>CBDUFM010000374.1:0-4027 GCA_965366325.1 uncultured bacterium | reverse complement strand
TCGGTGTGGGGTTAAATGCGCATTGGGTAGGCTGCGTAAAGGGTGATCAACTTCGAGTGGTTCGGTGTCAAAGACGTCCAAGCAAGCGTGTAGGGCTTGGTTTTGTAGCGCATATACGAGGGCGTCACTGTCGACTAAGCTGGCACGGGCAACATTTATTAATAGGGCATCGCTTTTCATGACGCTGAGTTCATCTTTGCCAACAAGATGACTGGTGCCAGCATTTGCTGCGGCGCAAAGAATAACGACATCACAGGTTTTAAATAATTCATCTTTTTCTACGCGTGTAACATCGCTGCGATCGGCAATTTCCTGCGGTAAATAAGGGTCGACAATTTTTACGGGACAGCCAAATGGTTTTAATAAATGGCGCAAACGTTGACCGACGCCACCAAATCCAATCAGGCCGATGCTGACTTCTTCAACGAGACGTTCGCGATGGTCAACGCCTTCGGGCCATAAGCCGCCCCATTGTTCTTTGCCGCTGCGCATGTCTTCGTGAAAGGTGCTGATGCGACGAAGACCACTTAAAGTCAGACCGAGGGCCATTTCCGCAACTGAATGAGACCAGCCGTGTTTATTAAGGCTATGTGGGATATTGAGGTCAAGGCAGGCTTTGGCGGTCGTGTGGGTGGTATCTATTTGACCGAGAAATGTAAGGCCGTCGGCATTATTAATCAGCGCCACATTAAAAATTGGCCAGCTCCACATGATGACCGCATCAGCCCATGCGAGATCTTCAATGATTTCCTGTTCTTCATTATAAGATGTTTTTTTGACCATGCCTATTTTTTCTAAGCGCTCAAAGATGGGATTAAAGCGTTCAACATTGAAAAATTCGCTTGGCAAGTTGACGAGGATATTCATGTGAGTTTCCTTTTAAATGGTGGGTAATGTTAAGCGTGCGTGCTGGCCTGTTTGGCGCTCAGTTCGATGAGCTGGCCATTTTCGCGCATGCTTGCGGCTGCGGCAAAAACCAAGGCGTGCGTGGCAATCGCGTCTTCAATCGGAGAAACGCAATTGCCGTCGTTGGCAATCGCATCAAGCCAATCAATCATGCAGTCTTTGTGCGGATCGCTGTCACGAGCAATGCTTTCGCTGATCCTGCCGTTATCCGCGAGCCATTGGAAATCGGCTTTATCGGGCGTGCGCCAGTCGCCATCACTACTGCTATCAAAAACAAGGTTTTCAAAAATTATGCGCCAATCACTGATCCAGCGATCTTTGGCTGCAGTATTGCTGCCGGAAATATGACCGAGTGCACCATTGCTAAATGCAATATTGCAAACCGAGTTGTCATCGACTTGATAGCTAGGGTCCTGATTTTTTACTAGCGTAGTCCAAAAGCCGCTGACGCGTTCTGCGGAGCCGCAGAGATAGAGTGCCATGTCATAATGGTGAATTAATTGTTCGATTACTTGACCGCCGCCGAGTGCTGGATCTTTCCACCAAGCACTCATATCGCCGTTCATCCAAAAGCGTGCTTGGTAGTGGCAGACTTTTCCAGTTTTTCCGGATTGGATGTCGTGGCGTAATTTTATGATCGCGGGATCGCAGCGAAAATGATGACAA
Source organism: uncultured bacterium (assembly GCA_965366325.1). Lineage (GTDB taxonomy): Bacteria > Planctomycetota > UBA11346 > UBA11346 > UBA11346 > JANQLF01. Next base: position 2,455 of record CBDUFM010000374.1, on the reverse strand, counting down.
ACTTGGGTTTTTATGTGTGCGGTGTTAGCTGCTGCGGCAATGCGTTTGACTTCGTCAATGTTTAGCGCGACAGGTTTTTCTAAAAATAAATGGATGCCTTTTTTTGCAGCTTCAGCTACTTGGCCGTTTTGTAGGCCAGGAGGAATGGCGCAGATCAAGGCATCTAGGGATGTTGCTGCGAGCATCTCTTCAGGACTACTATAGATGTGGCAGTCAGCAGCGCCGTGCTGTTTTTGAATAGTTTGGGCAGCCTCTTTATTTCGCGCGGCTATGGCAACTAGTGTGCAACGTCCATCGCTAACAGCGCTTTCCGCGTGTTTGGCTGCCATGTTGCCGCTGCCCCATAGTCCGAGTCGTAGTGCGCTTGCTTTAGTCATCTAAGCATCCTTGTCTGTATGATTGAATATGAACTATATGAAAAAATATCTCAATATACATAGTTTATAGCGCATAAAACATGCACTATCTTCTGATTATGTAGACGATGGGGTCCTGCCGAGACTATCTGACTTGTTGGGGAGGCCTATCTGGTCTTTGTTGATAGCGCCCTCGTCAGCAGTGTTTAGGATGCGGCGCATAGGAGTATGGTCCGTGTTCGGCATGCTCTGCGAGCGTTCAAAATTTGGAGAACTTATGCGCCTTTTAGCACTGATTATCAGCACGTGTTGTGCATGTACGGCTCTTCTGAGTCAGCATCTTGCGGCGGAAGAACTCCCCAGCGATCAAAACAAAGGAAAACCAGCAATGACAAATGTCCTATCCGTTAACATGAAAAGTCTTGCCAATAAAGACGTGCAGCTTAATGAGCAGTACAAGGGTAAGGTAGTCTTGCTGGTGAATGTGGCCAGTAAATGCGGTCTGACGCCGCAGTATAAACAATTAGAAGCCTTGTTTCAGGAAAAGGGAAAAAACGGTTTTGCGATTGCGGCATTTCCCTGTAATCAATTCGGCGCTCAAGAACCTGGCACGGCTGAAGAAATTCAAACCTTTTGTAAAATGAATTATGGTGTGAGCTTTGATTTATTTGCCAAAATTGACGTCAATGGTGACGCTGCCTGTGCGCTGTATAAGGCATTAACAAGCGCAGAGACAAAGCCTGTTGCTGCGGGCCCGATTTCTTGGAATTTTGAGAAATTTTTAATTGGCAAAGACGGATCCTTAATTGGACGCTTCGGTCCTAAAACTGCGCCAAATGATGCGGCCTTAGTGGCAGCTATTGATAAAGCATTGGCTGAGTAAGTGCCGTGTTGCGTTTGATTTTTGTGCTTGCTGCTGCGCTGTTGTTTGTGTGCCGGATGGTGGCAAGTGATGCGACGCTAGCAGATACTGCATTTAAGGCGCCGGTTTTGCTGGCTAGTTTTAATGATAGCCGTTTGCCCGAGTCGAGTGGGCTGACCTGTGGTCGCGTCAACAAAGACGTGCTGTGGACGATTAATGATAGTGGAAATTTACCGGTTGTCCACGCAATTGATAAGCTAGGCGAGCATCGCGGTTCTTTTTATTTGCCCAAGGTGGGTAATGTTGATTGGGAGGCAATAAGTGCTTGTACGTTGGGTGAGGTAGGCTATCTGGTGATTGCAGACATTGGAGATAATTTTGCAATACGTCCGAGCGTTAGACTGTATTTTGTTCCAGAGCCAAAAATTGTCGGTGAAAAACTGGAGGGTGGATTTTTGACACCTATTGCGACCAGCCATGTCATAGAATATTGCTATCCAGATGGAGCTCGTGATTGTGAAGCCATAGCAATTGATGAGGAAGCGCAGCTGATTTATATGGTCAGTAAGCGTGACGTGCCGGTGCGTCTGTATTGCTTGCCCCTGCCACAAATAGCAAACTCTGCAACAGATCCCGAAACGCCTGTTGGAGAACATGGGATGCAGACTGCGCGCTTTATTCAGGAAATTACTCTAATTCCACAGCCAACTGATGATGATCTGCGCAATGATACAGTGCATGGAAAAAATAAATCGCATATAACAGATATGGCATTTGATGCACAACACGGTCTAGCAGTCTTAAATACGTATAAGCATATGTATGTATTTAAGCGAGAACTTGGTAAGACTTGGGCAGAAGCATTTTTAAGCAAGCCAACATTTATCATGCGCCCCAAATTAAAGCAGGCTGAAGGCCTGTGTTTTGATCGCGACGGTTGTCTTTATTTTAATAGTGAGCAGAACCCGTGGCCGCTGTATCAGATGAAACGGCACACGAGCGTAGACGATTAGGCAAGTACTTGTTTTTGATAGATGCTGCGCTGTTCGGCTAATAGTTGTTGATGCGTACTTAAAACAGCGTGTTTGTCTGGATCGTAGGCCGCGTTGCGGGTTTGATGCGGGTCTTTTACTAAATCATAAAGTTGTTCTTGGTGTTCACCGGAATCATAAAGCACGTATTTATAATCTTTACTGCAGGCCATATAGCTGATTTCATTTTCCGCATAAACCACATC
>CBDUFM010000373.1:0-4032 GCA_965366325.1 uncultured bacterium | reverse complement strand
GCAAGCTTCCATGCAACGCCTCCACGTGCACACCATTGAACAACAACGGCTCACCATGTCAGCAAAGGCCAGCACATGAATGACAGCAAGAGAGATCAAGAGCAATCACAAAGCGGTCCAGCTCCAGAACCCGTAGTCGAGGCTAGCGAATCTCGCATATTCTCAATAAAAGCACTGCTATTTGGCATACTCGGCCTGCTGTTCACTATTGGCTTTACAGCCATTAACGATATCTACCTCAAGCAAACATCCTTTGTTGCCAACCACCTACCACCCGGACCGATCTTCCTTGTCATCGCCCTAGCGCTGATCTGGAATCCCATGTGGAGTAAACGCTCCGTACTCTGGGTCGTTGGCAGCATACTCTTCATCCTCGCCGGCACACATGCTGTCCTGGTCCTGCAACACTCGTTCTGGCTATCCTGGCACCTAATCCTCCTACCACTTTTTGCCTGCTGTAGCTCAAAGTTCATCTGGAATAGGTATGCCAATAAGCTCACACTGAGTGGCCGGGAGCTAATCGCTGCACTGATCATCATACTCGTCGGCTGTTGGACGCCCGGCGCTGGCCTCAATTACTTTTTCGCTCCCACGCAAATCAGCTCATGGACCATATACAATAACAATGTGCAGATGCAAAAAACAGAGGCCATCCATTACGTACCGCAGCATCTCTGGCCTGCAGGCGGGCTGAAGCAGATTGGCAACAATCAACAAGAAAAACAGCGCGTCTATGATGCCTTCCACACCGGCTACAAGGAACAAGGTACGGATGGCGTACCTTGGGATGCCTGGATTCCTCCCGTCCTCAGTAGCTGGGGTCCACTTTTCATCCTGTTTAGCATCTGCCTGATCTCACTCTCACTAATCGTGCACAGACAATGGTCGCAACATGAGCAACTCGCCTATCCTATTGCAGAAATTGGCGGAACCTTATTTCAGAAAACCAGCCAACACATATTGCCCACGCTTTTTTATGACAGAAAATTCTGGATAGCGAGCTGTCTCGTCATTTGCTTTCACGGCGTTCGCTACATCCACGCTTGGTGGCCAAACAATTCACCCGATATCCCTACAGCAACCTATTTTAACTTTATTTTAGACTTATTCCCAACACTCACCAAGTCGGGATTATTCTCTGTTCACGCCTTCAATTTCTTTTTTTCAATAATTGGCATCTGCTATTTTCTCTCACGTGAAATCGGGCTCACTATTGGGATTGCACCATTTCTCCTCGCCCTGTTTAGTGCGCAAGTATATATGGCCACTGGAACAGGTGTCAGCGGCGATGACACGGCCAGCATGCGTGCAGGGTCTTACCTTGCCTATGCAGCCATCATCCTCTTCACTGGGCGTCGTTACTACTGGCGGGTCCTCAAAAAAGCCATCACCTTTAAAGCAGCCGATGAGCACGAGCAGGATGGCATTCTTGCTGCCAGAGTCTTGATTGCCGCATTTACTGGCCTCATCATCGTTCTCACCTGTTCCTTCAACCTTGAATTACCACTGGCCATTTTATTCAGCTTAACCGGCATGCTCATGTTCCTGGTATTCACACGCATCATTTGCGAAACAGGCATTCCCTACCTCCAATCGGCATGGGACCCAGGGGTAATTTTAATTAAAGTGCTCGGTGTTAATGCAGTAGGCGCCACTCCATTGGTTCTCCTCTATTATGTCAGCACTATGTTATTCTCAGATCCCAAAGAAGCCCTCATGCCCTATGTGGCCAACAGTCTAAAAATGGCCGATGATAACAAATTTAAATTAAAACGCTTATTCATTGCCATCATTGCGGTGGTCGGTGTAGCCGTTTTCATCAGCATCGGCACTCGCCTCTATCAACAATACAGTATGGGTGGTCATGCACTCAACTACCCATGGGCTGATCGCAATGTGCCACAGATATTTCTCAGCAACGCAACGCGTGACCTCACCGCACTAGACGACATAGGGCAACGCAGTGCGCCCGGTGAAGCGCATCAATTTGGCCTACTCGAACGCATCGGTATGATTGACCCGAATAGCCGCTCGCTCAGCTATATTCTTGTGGGCATCTGCGGAGTCTCGCTCTTCTTCTTCCTACGCTTCCGCTTTTTAAAATTCCCACTCCACCCAGTCCTCTTTTTAATCTGGGGCATCACCCCCAACGCCCGTACATTCTACTCATTCCTGATTGGCTGGGCCATACGTGAGGCCATCGTTCGTTTCGGTGGTGGCAAAGTCTATCAAGACATGAAACCCTTTTTTATTGGGCTCATTTTCGCAGAATTGCTAATGGGCATCCTTGGTGTCAGTGTTGGTCTCCTCTATCATGTCTTCACCAATTTTGAAGAACATGCGCCCAGATTTCGCGTCATTCTTGGATAAGCCCTGTTTCATAGACACAGCAGCAATGAGCACAAAACCGCATGCACCCCCTCAATTGGCCTATACCGCAAATAACAAAGCAAGAATAGAGAATAATATTACATATATTTACCAAGAATTTGCACTCCTACTGGTATAGACAAAGGACAATTATATTAAACAATCCTCAAATTATAGATTTACAAAATCACCTTGCGCGTATAGTCTCCTCATACTTCAAGGCCGACTCCTCCGCTACATTTCAGACAAGAGAATCCAATGGGCATAAAATTAGACAAAAACAGTGGTGAACCACTCTACCTACAAATCAAAGAGTCTATTAAAAAGTCACTCCCCAGCACTGGCAACGAGGACAAGGTACGTATTCCCTCCGAGCGACAGCTGGCAGAGATGTACTCTGTTAGTCGCATGACAGCTCGGCAGGCACTAAAAAAATTAAGTGAAGAACTTTCACTGCAACGCAATGAACAAGGCACGTTCTTTAACAAAAATCCCAAGCAGCCACTCACCAGCATTCGATTTGTTTTTCCTCGCGATTGGGCACACCTATCGCTCAGCACCTTTTACTCGAACGTCTTTGCCTCCGCTGAAACAGCCTCCCACCAACATGGCTGCGATTTGGTTTTCTCTACAATCGATAAAGACCTGCAACTCTTAGAAAAAATCCGTCACGGCGATGCTGTCGTCTTAGTCGGAGAAACCAACCGTAGCAACATTAGCAAGCTCCTAGAAACAGGTTGTAAGCTCTGCCTAGTCGACTGTAACGCTAGCTCGGTTAACCAAGGCTGGGATCACGTTGGCGTAGACAATGCGCAAGGGTCCACCATAGCGGCAGACGCCCTTATCAATATGGGCCACAGCAAAATTGCCTATATAGGACCCACGCACAAACCCCCTTCCTTTGCTTTTAAGCAACGACACAAAGCCTTCACCAAACGACTCAAGGAACACGGCATAACACTGGCCAATAAGGATTGCCTGAAAATGGAATGGGGCGACGAAGAAAGCGTCAACTCCAAATTACTTGATAAATTGCTCGATAATAATTATACCGCAGTCTATGGCGGACACAGTCACTTCACACTCGACCTCTTACAACTTGCTCGCAATAGGGGTGTCGATGACAGGATCAGCTTTATTGGTTTTAGCGACGATCGTCTCTGCCAACAAGGACTCCTTAACACCATTGATGCCACAGAATCACGCATGGGTGAACTAGCAATTGAGCAAATTGTAAAATCACACGATAATGGCTGGTGCTTAAAACAGAGCACCCTGGTTTCAACCACCTACATTGATCGCGGATCAGTGCATAAGATTAGCTAATCGACTTTTGCTGCCAGCGCTGGGCATACTAAATCAAGCTAATCGTGCAAGCTGATGGCTATTTGCCCGACCATCGTCTGAGTTGCGCTGCCATCCCCTCTTCATCCATGATACAAGGTGGAAAATCACGCTGTAAGTCCTCTAGTGTTGGCACCGAGCCCCAAGCCGTCACCGTAAACACCTCATAGGCGGCGTCAGGCACTAAACCCTGACGCAGAGCACGTGCCGCATACCGCTTACGCAGCATAGCACGCCATGCATCCAGACTATCCGGAGCCTGCATCGGTGACGGCGACGAAACCCACGGCAACCACTCCGCAATTTGCGACTGATGAC
>CBDUFM010000372.1:0-4035 GCA_965366325.1 uncultured bacterium | reverse complement strand
CGCTGAGTTTTCTGTTGCTGATTTCGTCGCAGGCGGCGTGGTTGTTTTTACTTTGTTTTAGCATGCTTGGTTTAGCACAGTTTATGATGATGGTTGGTCAGAATACCTTGGCCCTGGAGTTGGCGCCTGCACAGCGGCGGGCGACTGGGCTTTCGGTTTTACGCAGTGTCATGGCGCCGATGCTAATTTTGATGTCTTTGGCTGCTGCTGGCATGCGAGACTATGGCCTGCCATTGTCCGTGCATGTCTACGTGGTGCTGATTGTCGCAGCCCTGATTTTGATTTTGATCAGGCGTATTCCTGAGCCACGTGTCTAGCTGTCTTATGAAACAGGCTGCATGTCAGTGAAGAGGCGCTTGTATAATATAAGTGGTAAGTAAGCTACCGCTATCATAAGCCGTGTAGTAGAGCGAGTTGGGGCGAGTAGATGCGTTATTTGATGGCAACGATGGTTTTGTTTATCATGATACCACCACTAGTGTTGTTCTTGATGGTATCCGTAAGTATGCAATTTGTCCATGCTTATGAGGTCCTGCTGCATCCGATCTGTCGTAAATTGTGTGCAAGCTCGGGGCGAACGCAGGCTACAGATTGAAGATCAACGTCTCTGTTTGAGTGCTGTCTCTATCGCTGTCTTATATGTACAATAATAAAAGTTGATTAAAAAAAATACGATTGTATACAAATCACCTATGAATTTCACTGGTCGATTTTATACTGTTCGCGCGGCCGTGCGCTGCAAATCTGTTGCTGAGGTTTCACCGTGCATGCCTTAGAACGAAACGATATTAGCGTGTTGGTGATAGAGGAAAATCGTGTCGAGGTCCTCAATCTCGTGCGTGCCTTTAATGAAAATAAATTATCTTATCCCATTCACACCGCTGAGACGCCTGCACAGGGTCTTGCCTTGCTACGCGATCTACAATGGAGTAGCGACAATCCACGGCCGAATGTCGTGTTGCTGTCATTACCCTTGGAACGGCAGGGAAGCTTTCATTTTTTACGGATTATACGCAGTGATCCGCAGTTATCGGATATTGATGTTTTTGTGCTATCGCGTTCTGATCACGCACGCGATTTATTAGAATCGTATAAATACCATATTCAGGGTTACCTAGCTTGGCCACAGGGTCAGGAGCAGTTGCGTCAGATGATTGCGACCCTGGGACAGTTTTGGTCGATTACCCAACGTCCACGTACGCATCATATTTTGGATAAGAATGATGACACCACACGATCCCAAGTGATTTTAGAATAAGAGATTCTTAATCGCGTAATACAAGCTAAGGGTCAGGGGTGCTGCAGACTGTTTTTTAATGCCTTGTCACGAGCCATGGATGCTCAGGGCATTTATCTTATGCGGTTGCCTGCTGCTGAGATTGTTGCGACTAAAGAACTACTGAACAAGGCACGACGCCTGGCGTAGATAGCTGTTTCGATTTGTGAGCCCTGCTTAGGCTAGTACATAATGAATGAAGTGCAGCCTGAGAAACAGCAAACGCTCACTGAGCGACGGCAACTGCGGGTGTATGCTGTTTGCTTGGCAGTGTTGGCGGCGCTCTGTGTCCTAATGGTAGTGCCCGTGCTCATGGCGTGGGCGTGGATTCATTATTTCGCTGTGTATTTACAGGTGCTGCCGGATCCTTGGAATCTTTGTCTGGCGCTTAGTGGTGTTGCCGCGGCTTATAGTTTGGATCGTGTCATGGATTTGGATCCACGTTTGCGCGAGGCGAGCTACGGTCCTTTGCCTTTCATCTTGCGCGTGGTGTTTGTGCTCGCGTTCATGTCGTCCATTTTTTTTCTGTGGATGTCGGCGGCGGTACAATGGCCGGTGGTATGTATTTGTGCGGTGTTAAGTGTGGCTAATTGGTTTTGTAAACGAATAACCGGGGCCAAGACGTTATTGGTAACTGCGGCATGGACCTGTGCCTGCTTTTTTCTTCCTTTTCCAGGGGCGCAGGTGCATCCGGCCGCTTTGGGCTGTCTTTGTATGTGGATGTCGATTTTTGCATTAGCCTGTGTGCTTTGTGATATAAAAGATGTGAGCTTTGACCGCTTGCGTCGCATTCGTTCGTTACCAGTCGCCATCGGCGTACAGGAAACGCGGCGCTTTGTGTTGCTCTTGCTGGTACTGATTGCTGCAGTGGCTGGATATTTTGCTTATCCTGAGCTAGCGCTGGTGTGTGTGGCTTTGTTGTTCATTAATCAATCGCAGCGCATTTTAGAAAATATGCTCTGGTCGCCACTTTGTGTAGACGGAACGTTATTAGTACTTGCCGTCGGCTACGTGCTTTACCGTAGCTAGTGCTTTAGCGACGGCGTTTCTTTTTCCGGTTTTGAATGCGCCCTTTTCTTAGGCTCGGAGCCTGCTCTTCGCCACTTTCAATGAGCCGTATTTGATCGCGTAATTCAGCGGCTTTTTCAAAATCTAGACTCTCAGCTGCTTCTAGCATCACGCGTTTTAATTCGCTAATGTCATCCACTTGATAATCGTCGATGGCAGCTTCAGCGACCTTTTTGCTTTTCATATAGTCGACAAAGTCATCACGATCATCGCGGCGTATTGCTGATGTCGGTGTGATGCCGCTGGCCGTATTATGTGCAATTTGTCGTTCACGGCGCCGCTGGGTTTCTTTGATAGCAGCCTTCATTGCCGCTGATTCGCTATCGGCGTACATAATCACCAGACCATTAATGTGACGAGCTGCGCGACCCATGGTTTGAATTAATGATGTTTCGCTGCGTAAGAAGCCTTGTTTATCGGCATCGAAAATGACGACGAGGGAGACTTCCGGTAGGTCGAGTCCTTCACGTAAGAGATTCACACCAACTACGCAATCGCAGTGACCTTGGCGTAATTGCTGTAAGATTTCAATGCGTTCCAGCGCGTCAATTTCGGAATGTAAATAGGTGCATTTTATACCTGCATCAGCGAGGAACTCAGCGAGGTCTTCGGATAGACGCTTGGTGATCGTTGTGATTAAACAGCGTTCGCCATTGTCGGCACGTGCTTTGACCTCTTTAATTAAATCTTCTACTTGGCCTTCGCTTGGGCGTACACTAATTTCCGGGTCAATTAAGCCGGTTGGGCGAATTAATTGTTCGGCACGTAGTTGCTCATGCTCTGCCTCATAGGTACTCGGGGTGGCGCTGACAAACAGCCGTTGCTTGGTAATGCTTTCCCATTCGGCAAAAGTCATTGGCCGGTTATCGAGGGCGCTGGGTAAGCGGAAGCCGTGTTCGACTAAATTTTGTTTACGACTGCGGTCACCTTCATACATGCCACGAATTTGTGGAATCGATACATGGCTTTCGTCAATGAAACATAAAAAGTCAGGTGGAAAGAAGTCGTAGAGGCAATAGGGGCGTGAGCCAGCTGGGCGACCAGATAAATAACGCGCGTAATTTTCGATGCCACTGCAGTATCCGACTTCGCGTAGCATTTCGATATCATATTCTGTGCGCTGCTTCAGGCGCTGTGCTTCGAGCACCGCTTGTTGGCTGAGCAATTCTTTATAACGAACTTCTAAGTCTGCTTCTATTTCCTGACAGGCCTTATCCAATGTGTTTTCTTCGACGACAAAGTGTTTGGCTGGATAGATATTCATTTTGTCGTGGTGACCAAGTATCTCCCCACTTAAAGAATGGACGGTTGCGATATCTTCGATTTCGTCGCCAAAAAAATCTAAGCGAATAACGGTGTCTTCGTAAGCAGGCCAAATCTCAACCACGTCACCACGCACGCGAAATCGTCCACGTTGGAAATTCATATCGCCGCGCGAATATTGTATTTTAACTAATTGCGCAAGTAATTCGTCGCGTTCGATTTCCATACCCGTATGGCATTCGACGGTGAGATCTTCGTAGGATTTGGGTGAGCCTAATCCGTAAATAGAGGAGACCGAAGCAATGATGATTACATCGCGGCGGCTCAGGAGGCTGCGTGTTGCGGATAGACGGAGCTTGTCGATTTCTTCGTTGACCGAGCTCTCTTTTTCTATGTATAAATCTTTGCCGGGCACATAGGCCTCTGGT
>CBDUFM010000371.1:0-4039 GCA_965366325.1 uncultured bacterium | reverse complement strand
CCTCACCAGCAAACACGACATTAAACAAGGCAATCGAGTACTGGAACAAGATCTCCGTGATTTAGAAATCTTGGGCTGCATTGCAGAAACGAATCCAATTGCCAAAGCTGACCTTGATGCCTTATGGGAAATTCTATTAGTTAATCAATTCCATGACATTTTGCCTGGGACTTCCCTGCCGGAAGTTCACCAACAAGCCATTCAATCTTTTCAAGAAGCGCATACACAAGCCACAGGCTACATTGCAAAAACACTAAGCGGCCAAGAAACCGGCACGCATATTCAATGCAGCAATACGCTCAGCTGGCAGCGTGACGAAACATTAAGTTTCAGCGGCCTCGCCAAAGACATGGTACCACAAGGGCCGTCTATTGTGAGTCAACAATACACGGATCTACATGGCGAACAAATCACATTATGCCATGGCCTCAGCATCCCCGCACTCGCCACGCGCAGTCTTGTCCTTGGCGCTGTACAGAACACAGTCGCCTCACCATTCACTTGGGATGGCTCCCATCTCGATACACCACATATGTCGCTTACGATTAATGAATATGGTGAAATTACCTCATGGATTGATAAGCAGAGTGCACGTGAAATACGCCAACCGGACCAAGGGCCACTTGGACAATTTCTTATGGGTGAAGACATTCCTGCACTCTGGGATAACTGGGATATTGATGCCGACCAGGATTGTTATCTCGCAGCGCTTGGCACTACCGTAACGTGTGAAGTTGTTGCTGATGGCCCACTCCAATGGCGTTTGCGCTGCACCCGTTCATTTGGTGTACAGTCAATATTAATTATGGATATTATTGTTGATGCTCATCAGCGCGGCGTGAGCTTTGACACATGGATTGACTGGCATGAACGTCATCAACTCCTCAAGGTAAGCTTCCCGGTTGATGTCCATGCAGATAATTGTCGTCATGAAATTCAATTTGGTTATGTTGATCGCCCGATGCATCACAATCTACCGACTGATCGATCGCGTTTTGAAGTCTGCAATCATCGATATAGCGATGTTTCCGAATCACGCTTTGGTGTCGCGCTACTAAATGATAGCAGCTATGGCCTGTCAACATATCAAGGCGACCTTCGCCTAACGCTGCTTAAAGCAGGCGCACACCCCGATCCCACAGGTGATGACGGAGAACACCGCTTCCGATTCTGCCTCTTGCCACATGATGGTTTTTCGGCAACACAAGTTATACAACCCGCGCTTGCGTTTAATGCACCGGTACGCTACGCACAAATGGACACAGCTGCTGACAGCAACTCCTTCATCAGCCTCGACTGTGATCATGTCCTTATTGATGCCATCAAACAATCCGAAGATCAGCGCGCCTGTATTATTCGTCTCTATGAATGCGAAGGGGCACGTGCGCAATGTCGACTACACTTTGCGCGCAAGCCGAAAAAAGTATCGCTCTGCAATTTCTTAGAAGAAGTGCAATCACAGGTAGAAATTCAAAGCGATAGTAGCATCCAATTACAATTGACACCCTTCCACATTCAAAGTCTACGTATTGAATTCTGAGCGCTGTGTACATTGCAACACAATCAAGTTCTTGTTCCGTGAGACCCTGTAGGTGAAGACCTATTTCACATTTCACAGGAGTGGATAGCCTTGTCGGCGCACACAGGAATGACAAGGAATTCACATGCCTAAAACCATAGCCACCTCTCTAGCACCACTTTTTAAAAGCCATATGGTTTTACAGCGTGGCATGCCGCTACCTATTTGGGGTCACGCGACCGCAGGAACACGGATCCGCGTCTCAGTTAATAAGATACATGCAGAAACTATTAGCAATAAACAAGGTCAATGGCAACTTGAACTTCCACCACTCAATGCAGGAGGCCCTTACACCCTCGATGTGTTCGAAGAGTCAAAAAAACAAGCCTCCATCAGCTGCCTTGATGTTTTAATTGGTGACGTGTGGATATGTTCAGGTCAATCTAACATGGCATGGCCACTTTCTGCGACGGACAATAGCGCACAAGAAATAAAACAGGCACAGTATCCCAATATTCGCTTACTCACCATGCCGCGTAACGCCAAACTCAAAGCACACTGCCACCCAGATGCATTAGTCTGGCGTAACTGCACCAGCGCGCACGCAGAAAGTTTTTCCGCCGTAGCTTATTTCTTTGGCCGCGAATTACATCGCCAAACAGGCGTAGCGATTGGATTAATTGACAGTTCTTGGGGCGGTACCATGTCAGAAGCTTGGACTAGCCAAGACGGTCTTATGAGCAATAAATATGGTCGAAAAATTGTAGCCGATTATGAAAAGGAAATAAAGAATCCCGGTAAAGTTATTAAGGCTGCACAAGTAGCATATAAAAAATGGGCTAAACAGCACGACCACAAAGACACCGTTAATCGTGGCGAGAAAAAGGGATGGCATCTTGCCAACGCAGACACAACACAATGGGCCAACATGGATCTTCCACGTAATTGGCAAAGTGCAGGCCATGAAGGTAGTGGCATATTTTGGTTTCAGAAAAAAATTGAACTCGGAAAAAAATGGGCTGGTAAAGACTTAGAGCTCAGCCTCGGTGCCATTGACAAATCAGATATAACCTATTTCAATGGTAGCGTTGTCGGCGCTATGGACATAGAAGCTGACCCCAATGCCTGGTCAACACCACGTGTCTACAAGATCCCCAAACATTTAGTTACTCCTGGTGAAAATGTTATCACCGTACGTGTATTTAGTCATATGTACCAAGGCGGTTTTATTGGCCACCCCCAACAAATGAAATTAGACCTGCGCTCAGCTAACAAAACTACAGACAGCATAGCACTCGCCGGTCCATGGGCCTATGCCATTGAGGCCGATTTCGGCAGAGTTGCACCGCCGCCACCTGCCCCGCGTGGCGACAACAATCAACATACGCCATCCATTTTATTCGAAAACATGATTCGTCCGCTCATTCCATCAGCTATTCGCGGAGCCATTTGGTATCAAGGCGAATCAAATAGCAGCCGTGCTGAAGCTTATCGCACCTTATTCCCCTGCTTAATTCGTGATTGGCGCAATCATTGGCAGCAAGGCGACTTTCCGTTCTATTTTGTCCAACTAGCTAATTATATTGCTAAAAACATCGAAGCAAATTGCTGGCCAGACCTACGTGCAGCACAAACCGAGACCCTTGCCGTTCCCAACACCGGCATGGCCGTCAGCATTGACATTGGCAACCCTGACGACATTCATCCAACCAATAAACGTGATGTTGGTAAGCGCCTTGCCCTGCATGCCTTAAAAAATGAATATGGTTTTAACAACCTCATTTGCTCTGGGCCACAGTTTGCACACGCAAAACTCATAAAAAATCGTGTACACGTTTACTTTTCCGACATTGCTGGCGGTCTCAAAGCGGCGACAAAACAGGTCCACGGTTTTGAAATAAGCATGAATGGTCAAGACTGGCACTCTGTCACAGCTCAGATTAACGGTGATCATATTATCGCTTGGCATAAGCAGCACAAAAATCCAATAGCGATACGTTACGCATGGGCAGACAGTCCATGTTGTGATTTGTATAATGCTTCAGATCTTCCTGCCGTACCGTTTAAACAATCCTTATGAACACAGTTGCATTCCACTAGTGAAATCAGCAGTGATGACTATATCAACTTATGGTCTCTTAGTGCAAATATTGGTTTAAAATAAGAACATGTAATTGCCCAGCCTCCTATAGACTCTGGTCTAAGGGGCTGCACATGCATCATCAAAATTCAGCACGTCGCACACGGCGGCAATTTCTTGAACTAATGGGTGGCGCTGTCGCTCTGGGTAGCATGGGCTTCACTTTTGATAACAACAACCAACCTCAGAAACCGCTCAACATCATGTTTATCACTGCCGATGATCTTAGCTGTGATAGCCTTGCTTGTTATGGCGGCAGCATCAAAGATTTAACACCACATGTGGATAAACTAGCAACTCAAGGAATGCGCTTCGAGCACGCTCATGTAAATGTCGGTATTTGCATGCCCAGCAGAATTGCCTTGGCCACCGGTCTCTAT
>CBDUFM010000370.1:0-4042 GCA_965366325.1 uncultured bacterium | reverse complement strand
GAAGATGAAATGGATGCCGCACTCGCCGAAGCACGCCATAATACGCAACACCATGAAAAGCTACGCAGTTTAGCCAAAGCAAAAAATGAAAGCGCTGGATTAAAAGAAACGGCAGCAGAAGAAAAACAACGTCATGCCATTTTAAAACAATCAATCGAAGCACGCATTGCCAATGATAAAACAGCGGCAGATGCGGCAGACGCACCACCGCTCAACCTGAAATTAGCAGCACAACGCAAACAAAGCTGCTATGTGCTCAGCATTGAAATGGACAATGTCGAACACGAATGGTTTAAGGCGGCAATCCTCGACATGAAATTACATGCGCGCGACCAGCATGGCAAAATCATTTGGACCTCAAAAATTATCACCCATGCCGTAACGCCAGATATAATTGAACTCCGCAGTGACGGCTTGGCACCAGCCGTGGCTGAACAGCTTGTCTTAGAAAGTTTAAAGCAATTTTCTGAAGCCCAGCCAGTGCCACGTCAGCAAAGACCAATCGACGCCAGCATAGAAGCCGAATCGTCACTCTTAGACCAAGCCGAACCGTAAACATCCAATGGTGCAGTCGATATCACGACTTGCGCGATTGCTCCCCATAACGTAAACCAAGGCTTCATGAGTTGCATCTTAATTGTCGATGATGAAGAAAGCCTGCGCGATATGCTCCAGGTCGCGCTCGAGCGCGATACCTATACAGTCTTTACCGCAGCCAATGGCCACGAGGCACTGGCCTGCATTCAAGAACATCCAGAAATTCAAATAGTCCTCACCGATATGCGCATGGATGGCATGACCGGCATTGAATTAATTGCCGCCTGCCAAGAACGCCATCCCCAACTCGTATGCATAATTATGACAGCTTTTGCTGAATGGGATTCAGCCGTTTCTGCAATGCGCTTGGGTGCCTTTAATTTTATCCGTAAGCCCTTCGACAACGATGTGGTGCGCAGCATGATTAAACGCGCCTGCCATGCTTGGGACCAACGTCAAGAAGATCGCGACTCGGGAACCGCAGGCACGGGCAAAGGCCAAATTCACATCATTGGCTCCAGCAGCGCCATCCAAAAATTACAACAAATGATCGAACACGTCAGCCCAACTGACGCAACCATTTTAATTACAGGCGAAAGCGGCACCGGCAAAGAACTCTGTGCGCACGCCGTCCATTATCATTCGCTGCGCAGTGATGGTGCCTTTGTGCGCATCAACTCTGGTGCACTCGCTGAAACACTCTTAGAAAGTGAATTATTCGGTCATAAAAAAGGTGCATTCACCGGTGCCGTCGACGACAAACCCGGGATGTTTGAGCTAGCCAATAATGGCACCCTATTTCTTGACGAAGTCGGTGAACTATCCCTGAATACACAAGTTAAATTACTACGCGTCCTTGAATCCGGCGAATACATTCCCGTCGGTGGTCGTGAAATTCAGCACTGTGACGTTCGGGTTGTGGCTGCGACCAACCGTAATTTACAAGAAATGGTTAAAGCCGGCAGCTTCCGCGAAGACCTCTACTACCGCCTCGCCATTATCACGATTGAATTAACACCGCTACGCGAACGCGTCGAAGACATTCCTCTGCTTGCTGGGCATTTATTAAAACGTCACGCCATTCGCTTACGCCGTGGCGTCGGCAATTTCACCAAGGACGCCGTTGCTGCCTTAACCCGCTATAATTGGCCCGGCAATATTCGTGAATTAGACAATCGCATTCAACGCGGCGTCGCCCTCACCACCGAAGGTGACATCGACATTGACACCCTGTTTGGTGATCTCGACTCTACAGTCACCGGCATGTGGCGCTCTTTATCAAATACCAAAAATATCCGAAAAAATGCGCCACCCGGTCAACGCAGCAGCAGCGATGACGGCGAGGACAGTCATGCAGCACTCGAACGTATTCCTCGTTCTGAAATCGAAGGCCTCAGCCAACAATTACTCAACGGCAAAGAAATCGACCTCGAAGCAGCCTGCATGCAAGCAGAGCGCACCTTGGTCAAAGCCGCCCTCGAAGCAGCCGACTACAATATGACCGACGCCGCTAAAAAACTCGGCATCAGCTTTCGGCAGATGCGTTATAAAGTCAAAAATCACGGGTTGAAATGATTCTTTGTTTCGGGGAATCCTTCCCCGGGCCCCTGCGCTTCGCTCTTTTTACAACGGCGCCTCGCACGGCTCCAGGCCAAGCAGCAAGCTGCATTATTTTGGCCCTCCACCTAACTCGACTTCTGAACTTTTGCTCCGCAAAAGATTCCGCTGAAGGCTCTCTACTATTATTATTCCGACTTCGTCTGCATAAACACACCGCTGGGAACGCGTCCGTCTCGGGCGCATGAGTCATAGCAATGCGGCGCTAGCGAAAAACTATTTCAACGTCTCGTGTTTTAAAAATAAAATTGCAGACAGCATCGCTTTATACCATCAATCGGTTTTTGTCTGTTTTTCCAACGCTGGTGCTTGCAGGCTAATTCTATGATAACTAGGTAGGCCTATGGGCATCGTTAGGTCATTTTTTCCACCCTGATTATAATGCTCTAATTTCAGCCAATTCTCATAGCTCCCTAGTCCCAACATAAACCCAAAATCTGGGTGTGCATGCAAATGGAAATAAACCTCTTCGCCAAAGACCCCTTGAAACACAAGGTTTCGTCCCATTAAAACACCGTGGTGCAATTCATAAGTCGAGACGAGCTCCGGCTCTGGACCGCGACGTTTAGTTCGCCGTATTTTCGCCCGATAGGCACCATCCTCTAATTTAAATAGAGTAATATGAATTCTACGCCGATAGCGTCCGTTAGCGTTACCAAACACACGGTCCACATAAGTCCCCTCGAAATGAAGAGCCTGAGCCATGTCTATTGCAGGTTTGCTTTCGGCTTGTCCCCCTGTCCCTAGTTGTGCCGCTGACATTTCATGTTTTTCTTCATCAGTAGCTACAACAGGCTCAAGCCCCATCGGCAATGCCTTGCCTTCACGCAGAGGCAGAGGCTGCTCCTCTTCAGCTCCAGCAACACCCATCAAGCAGCAGAGCAGGACCAGCGCAGTTAAACATCTCTTCATAAAGCACTCCCCTGTACTAAACGCTGCCACATGCTCAGAGTTCATAAAGCTTATTTGCAACTTTGTAACACCTCTATTACTGCAAGTCTATGCATCTCTCGTGCGGCCTTAAGAGCAGCTATTTCGCACAAGTCATCCCGAAATTATAGGCATTTTGTTCAAAATATTTCCTCTAGGTAAACTAATTACTTCTTGATGACTTGTGTCGTTGCAGCAAAGTGGGTAATTCCTTAGGACAAGAAGACTCACATGCATGATCAAGCAATTCTCGATTATTTAGACCAACAAGTGGACGAAGGGCTCATTGCTGGAGCTGTGGTCGGTGTTTGCGAACGTGAAGGCTTACTCAGCCTGACCTGCAGTGGGATGGCAGATAGAGAAGCGCAGCGACCCATGCGCGAGGACACCTTATTCTGGATTGCCTCATGCAGTAAGCCGATGGTGGTAACGGCAATTATGTCTGTCGTAGAACAGGGTTTGTTTGATCTTGATGATCCTGTCGAAAAACATCTACCGATGTTCAAGGACATGCCGCGCATTCTGCGACAAGATGAAAATGAAACCGTTGTGGTGGCCAACGATGATCCGATCACCATTCGTCAGTGTCTCTCGCATACGTCTGGTCTACCGTTTTTAGCGCGAGTTGAACAGAATAAAATTGATCGCCTCGCCCTAGCTGAGGCTGTGGTCGCTTACGCTTCCTCAACGCTCTTATTTAAACCAGGCACAGCGTATTCCTACGGCAATGCGGGCATCAATAGTGTTTCACATATTTTAGAATTAAAAACCGGCACTGATTTTAATAGTTACATGAATAACTTTCTTTTAGAACCACTGGGCATGCACGACACCAGCATCTGGCCAAGTCCTGAGTCCGAGGCCGACATGGCACGCTGCTACGGACCCAACGCCGATGCGAGTGCCCTACAACTAAAAGAAATGAACTTCGTCACAGCACCCTTTCACAATCCGCATC
>CBDUFM010000369.1:0-4048 GCA_965366325.1 uncultured bacterium | reverse complement strand
CAGCACCCGAGCACCACTCGCAGTCTCACTCATCCGTTCAGCGCTTAATTGAAACGTCTCATCTTTATTCTTCAGATGCACCAGACCGTAGAGCAACGCATCCGTATGCGGCAAAACCTCAAGACCAATGCGCAGACCACCTGATTGACGCTCAATCAACCAGGGACCACGGATTAACTCCAGATCCAAATCCACTGCGCCTAGACGCTGAAATGTTGCTGCGAACAACAATAATGTCGCAACAAACAACAACGGTGCTGTCTGTGAGGGAAACATAGCCTAAATGCGCACGCACTGTGCCAATCGAGACTTAGGCTACACCGGCCGCACGCCGCAAGCGATCATTTACCGCCCGGCCAAGACCCTCAGTAGGAACTAATTCCGCCAGCAGCGCCTTCGCGCCCGAATCCTCTAGTCGTCGCATTGCCGCAAACAGATTACGCGCCGCCTCATCCGTGCGCGCTTGCGGACTTAGTACTTCACTCGGCCCCTTATGTTGGGGCGGAACTGCGGACCAACACAACAAGCCAAGCTCATCGTCTGAGGGCCATGCCTCATCAGCGCCCTTAATCCGCAAGGGGATGCGTGGCGCATAATGATTCTTCAGCATTCCTGGCGAGACTTGGGCTAAGACATCTGACTCTATATGCGCCAAAGAGAGCTGTGCTGGCGTGTAACCTAAAACCTGCGCCAGATCCTCTGCACTGAGACCCCCAGGGCGCAAAATCTCAACCTGACCCGCTTCATTAAATGCCAGCACCGTGCTCTCAACCCCGACACGACAGGGACCACCATCCAAAACACAGGCGACCGCTGCACCTAATTGCTGCTGAACATGTGCAGCACAGGTAGGACTTATATGGCCAAACAGATTCGCACTTGGAGCCGCCAAAGCCCGATCACAGACCGCAATCAATGCGAGGGCTACAGGGTGATCTGGACAGCGCACGGCAACGGTATCGAGTCCAGAGCTCACGATGTCTGGAATCAAATCCCGCTTCTTCAAAACCAAGGTCAATGGACCCGGCCAAAACGCGTCCATCAATGACTGCGCCAATGGATGCTCGTGGACATAGCGCTGGGCCATGGCCTGGTCATGGACGTGTATAATCAACGGATCAAAATGCGGACGACCCTTGGCTTCGAATACACGCAGCACCGCCTCAGCATTACAGGCATCCGCCGCAAGCCCATAGACCGTTTCAGTGGGCATGCCCACTAGTGCCCCCTCAGCAATCGCCTGGGCTGCATATTTGAGCTGTTCCTGCATCGCAGCAGATTGTCGAGACTTCACGCGGTGCAAGCAAGGTTCAGCAGCAGCAAATCGCTAAGCCTGCCTAGCAGCACAGTTATAGGCTAGCATCTTTAAGTTAAGCTATCACAATACACTTATGGAAGCTACGGCAGCATTGCCTCAACTCTTAGATATACGTGAGCGCGTTCTTACGTCTATAGCAGATGCTCAACGCTATGAGCTCCTGCCAGCCTCTTCTATTAGTGCCCCACCGATGGTCCTCCTCCTAGGAAACCATAGCTCCGGTAAATCCAGCCTAATCAATCACCTCCTTGGTCGCAAAGTCCAACGTACGGGTGTCGCTCCAACCGATGACGGATTCACCGTTCTGATGCATGGTGACGATGAGCGCTCGATCGATGGCGCAGCGCTGACCACCCACCCAGATCTCCCCTTTACCGATCTCTCGCGTTTTGGTCCTGGCTTGGTGCAACACATGAACGGCCAATTCCTCGATAATGAGTTATTGCGCCAAGTCCGACTCATCGATAGCCCCGGTATGATCGACGCCTCCGGTAGCGGCACGGAACGCCAATACGACTTTATTGCGGTTACACGTTGGCTAGCCGAGCAATGTGATTTAGTCCTCCTGTTTTTTGACCCTGAAAAACCTGGCACCACCGGTGAAACCATTTCAACGTTAACCGAAGCACTCAGCGGCTTTGATCACAAGCTCCGTATCGTCATGAATAAAATGGATTTATTTGATGGGATTCGTGACTTTGCACGCACTTACGGCGCCCTGTGTTGGAATTTATCGCGCAGTCTGCAAACCAAGGACATGCCGCATATCTACACCACGGTGATTCCTGAATTAGTGCGCGAAGATTGTCTGTTGCCACTAGATGGCTTTGCCGCCGCTTTATTAGAACTCGAACAATACATCAATAATTTACCCAGAAACAGATTCGATACCGTCGTCAGCAGCACGATTAATGAATGTCAGCAATTATATATTCGCTGCCGGGTCAGTGAACACTTACGCTATAAAATTCGTTCTTCCCTTTTGAATGGCTTTAGCACGGCGTTTCTATTTTTAATGGTCGGCGCTTTTTATATGGGCTTCAGCATCTACACCGATTCTGATATTACGCGCACCCATTTAATCGTCACCCTAAGCTGCACGCTGTTATTTTTTCTCAGCCTATGGGTAACGAAAAAACTAGCTATTTGGACAGAACGCAAAGGCATCGATCATCTGGACCACACCTTTCAAGCTGCGCTAGCTAGCGAACTCGCCAACCGCGACCTCGCTGATGACTTAACCTATACTTGGGCAAATACGCGTGATGGCCTCGCCAAGATCCTAGTGACTGATGGCATTAAAGGCATTAAACGTGTTAATAAGCGCAAAATAAAGAAGCTCCGTTCCTTAATAGAAACAGAGCTTCCTAATCTTCGACGCCACAATTTAAGCTGTTGTAGTACATCGACACCGCAACGCTGCTGCAGTTATTATACAGCAGCGCAGCACTGCTTATGATTTATTAAATAATTTTATCAACAATACCGTAAGCCAAGGACTCATCTGCATCGAGCCAGAAATCACGATCACAATCTGCAAGTAACTTCTCATAGGTCTGACCACAGTTCTCAGCCAAACGACGCAATAAAGTTTCTTTCATTTTCAAGATGCGCTGTGCAGAAATCTGAATATCAGTTGCTGGGCCGCGTGCACCGCCAAGTGGTTGATGCAAGAGCACCTCACCATGACGCATAATTGAACGCTCACCTTTTTCACAGCCGCTGATGATTACCGAACCCATAGATGCAGCCATACCAGAGACGATACCATGCACAGGACAGCTAATCCGCTGCATGGTGTCATAGATAGCCATACCATCGACAATACTGCCACCAGGCGTGTTGATATACATAGTTATCGGTGCTTTAGCGTCCTTCGATTCGAGATAGAGCAGCTGCTTAACCATGCTATTGCTGGATTCACTGCTCACTTCGGTACCCAAAAATACCGTACGCTCTTGGAGTAAACAGCTATCTAAATCAAAAGCCTTTAAGTTTTCTGCATTTTCAATCAGAACTTTAGGATTGTCACTCATGGATTATCACCCTTCCAGTATTAGAGATACATAGATTATGGCCAAGTGGGCCAACGTAAAGCATGTACAAGCCAAGGCTAGTGATGGCATCATGCAGCTTGTATACAGGAGCAGAAAGACACGATACAGGCACAAGGAACACGACTATGACACTGATTCAGCGCCTGTCTCAGCACCTGCTCCTTAGCCTGCTGCCACTCACGATGCTCATCGCAGCGCAGTCAACGCTCTTAGGCGCCAGCCTGCTTGAAGACCAAATTAATCGCTACTGCAAGGCCTTCCTCGCAGATGATTTCAGCAGCTTTCTCGGCAAGCTTGAGCCACAGCAAAAAAGCACCATTGAACAACAATGGCAAATCGCCAAAGACGGTATTCGCAAAGACGATGCACATACCTTTAATGCCAGCATGAGCCTGCTACGCGGAGAAAATGCACAGGAGCAGCTATTCAATTTGGCAGCACCCTACTTAGGCCTTATTGATGTTGAAGAGAGCAGCAGCTATGTCCGCAAGCTTAGCCAAGTCATCGCCCAAAACGCACGGCAAAATGCCGAGCAAATGAGCGAGGATGAGAAACATCTGATTAACACCTTTCTTATTGTTGCTGATGATGCTGCGCAGTGGCTAAAAAATAGTAAACTTTCAGATAGCGACAAATTAGGCCTAGCGATTACGGTGCTTTGTAAAACGGCAGA
>CBDUFM010000368.1:0-4053 GCA_965366325.1 uncultured bacterium | reverse complement strand
TGCGTGATCGACCACAGGCTTTGTTTTTACTGCGTCAAAATAAAGAGCTTAAAAATTTATACCGTCGTTATTACGGAACTGATACCTGTCAGGCGACGGTGAATGCGGGCTTATCTTGGTTGCGCGCACAGCAACGTGAGGACGGTTCCTTTTTGATCCAGCCTGCACGCGCTAGCAGCCGCGCCTTGGCCAGTCATAGCATGGCTATTCTCGCCTTGCTTGCAGATGGCTACCATGACGAGGATGCGGTGATTGCTTTAGCAGTGCAGCATTTGCAGCAATGGGTGGACAAACGTGGTCGCATCATCATTGATACGGACACCGTGAGCGGTGACGTTGCCCGCGGTATGGCTACCTTGGCCTTGGTGGAGGCGGCGTTGTTGATGGATGATGACGGACTGCGTGAAGCGGCTCAATTGGTTTTGGATGAAAATATTCCAGCTCAACGGGCGGCGAACGCTGGTCTCGATGGCTATTTCCTTTTGGCGATGGAAACGGCGAGTGTGGGTGGTCTGTCTGTTTCGGCTGCTGACCTAGCCTCGATTCGCCATCGTGCGCGTTCACGTGCCAAGCAAGAGGACGTTGGGAACCTTGGTTTGATCGCGTTGACGCGTTACCTCTATGGCTACCGCGATTCTTCAGAATTGCGTAACCAGCTTGACCAGTTGGGTGCTTCGCTGCCGTGTCTCGATGCCGAGCAGTGCAGTGACCCTTTGCGTTGGTTGTTTCCGAGTTTAGCGGTTCGCGAAGCGGGTGGTGAAGACTGGAAACGCTGGAATACCTCAATTCAACGCAGCTTATTACCCTGCTTTCAGTACGATAACGTAGATAATGTTGCGTGGGTGAATCATCAGCGCATTCGTTACGCTGAGGACAACATCTTTGCTACCAGCTTGGTTTTGCTCAACCTTCAGGCAGCTCATCGCTATATTCCATTGGCGCGCCGCTACTAAGCTTACTGCTCAGAGCAGGTACCAGTATTGTCTGTGACGCAGATATATGGGATGTCTGCTCAAGGTCTCTACGAGCTCTGTGCTTTGCTACAGCGCCGGTCAATCCCTATTCCCGTGTGCTCAATTTTTGATGCTGCTTCAGGGGCTGTCTGACTGCCTCCGACCTTGAGCGGGCCTTGAGAGTATTTACTGTCCTCGCTCACAAATTGAAGAGCTTGGAAGGTTTCAGATGAGCGAAGGTACAGCAGACATTGCACTTATTGGCTTAGCAGTAATGGGTCAGAACTTAATTCTCAACATGGATGACCACGGTTACACGGTTGTCGCTTACAATCGTACGGTCAGCAAGGTTGATGACTTCATCAACGGTCCAGCTAAGGGTACCAAGATCATTGGCGCTAAATCAATTGAAGAAATGGTCGCGCATCTCAAACGCCCACGTCGCGTCATGATGTTAGTTAAAGCAGGCGCTGCGGTAGATGCTTTTATTGATCAAGTGCTGCCGTTTTTGGAAGAAGGCGACATTATCATCGATGGTGGTAACAGTCATTATCCCGATACCGAACGTCGTTATAAAGAATTAAAAGAAAAAGGCATCCGCTTTGTTGGTAGTGGTGTCAGTGGTGGCGAAGAAGGTGCGCGTTTTGGCCCATCTATGATGCCTGGTGGTGATCCAGAAGCATGGCCCCACATTAAAAATATTTTTCAAGACATTGCCGCTAAATCTGACGAAGAGCCATGCTGTGACTGGGTTGGTGATGGTGGTGCCGGTCATTATGTAAAAATGGTGCATAACGGCATCGAATACGGCGACATGCAATTAATCTGTGAAGCCTACCACTTGCTCAAAGATGGTTTGGGTATGACGGCTGATGAGATGAGTGCGGTATTCAGCGATTGGAATACGGGCGATCTCGATAGTTATTTAATTGATATTACTAAAGATATTTTGGCCTATAAAGATGAAGATGGCGCGCCATTAGTCGAAAAGATTTTAGATAAAGCTGGGCAAAAGGGTACAGGTAAGTGGACGGTTGATTCTAGCCTTGAGCTTGGTTTGCCAGTTACCTTGATTGGTGAAGCGGTCTTTAGTCGTTGTTTGTCAGCGCAAAAAGATGAGCGCGTTACAGCATCCCAAGTGTTAACTGGTCCGGCAACAGCAAAAGTTGACACAGATCGTGCGACATTTGTTGAGCAGGTGCGTAAGGCATTGTATGCGTCTAAGATCGTTAGTTATGCACAAGGTTACATGTTGCTGCGTGAGGCGGCAAAAGAATATAACTGGAAATTAAATAACGGCGGTATCGCATTAATGTGGCGCGGCGGTTGTATTATTCGCAGTCGTTTCCTTGGCAAAATTAAAGAAGCCTTTGATAAGAACCCAGCATTAGAAAGCTTATTGTTGGATGACTTTTTCATGACGGCGATTAACGATTGCCAAGATGCATGGCGTAAAGTAATCGCTCAGGCTGCTATTTCTGGTATCCCGGTTCCTGCCTTCTCAACGGCTTTGGCCTTCTATGACGGTTACCGTCATGCGGTTCTGCCCGCGAATCTCTTACAGGCACAACGCGATTACTTTGGCGCACATACCTATGAGCGTACTGACAAAGAACGCGGTGAGTACTTCCATACGAATTGGACCGGTACTGGCGGTGACGTTGCCTCAAGTACCTATAACGCGTAAACCTAACGCTCGGCGTTAAAGGAATAATGATGAAAATTGCTCTGGGTGCTGATCATGCTGGCTACGCTTATAAAGAAGCGATTAAAGCGCATTTAATCAGTCGTGGTCATGAGGTTTTGGACAAGGGTACTGACTCTGCCGAACGTTGTGACTACCCAGACTTTTGTCGTCCTGCTGCTGAAGCGGTTGCGAATGGTGAAGCAGACCGCTGCATCGTTTTAGGTGGCTCTGGCAATGGTGAAGCGATGGTTGCTAACCGTGTTGCCGGCGTCCGCTGTGCCTTGTGTTACGATGAGCAAACTGCTTTGTGGGGCCGTGGTCATAACGATGCAAACGGCTTGGCCCTCGGTGAGCGCACGGTGAGCGAAGAGCTCGCTCTCAAGATTGTGGATTTGTGGTTGGATACACCATTTGATGGTGGACGCCATGAAGCGCGCATTCATAAAATCGACGCGCAGTAAATGCAGGTCGTACAGCTTGTCGTTGCACAAGCTGAGCCTGCCAGATTAAGTTCGCTATGACCAAAATAGTATTAATTCTCATTGCTGCGATCGCGCCATTGTCATGGGGTACGACTTTTTTCGTTACCACTGAATATATGCCAGCAGATGCAGCCTATTGGATAGGCTTTTGGCGCGCATTGCCAATTGGTGCTGTGTGGTTGTTGTACATACGACATTGGCCGCGCCGCGAATGGTGGCTAAAGTTGTTGGTAGTGAGTGCTTGTAATGTGGGGTTATTTTTTCCGGCTTTATTTTTGTCGGCATATTTATTGCCTGGTGGCCTAGGGACGATGTTGGTCGCCTTTCAGCCAATTTTGTTGGCGCTCTTGGTGTGGCTGTGGCTAAAACGCCGACCGAGTTTTAAAACTTGTATAGCTATATGCATTGGTGTCTGCGGTATTGTTTTGGTTTTGGCTGCTCCGTACACAGATGTCAGCGTTTATGGTATTTGTACGAGCTTTGTGGCCTTGCTGCTGTTTACGATTGGGACGGTCTTGCTCGAAAAATGGGGTGTCATGGATGATGACTTAAGCGCCTATACAGCGTGGCAGCTGTTTTTAGGTGGGCTTATGATTTTACCAATGGCTTTTGTGATGGAAGGATCGTGTCCAGATTTTTTCATTGAACGTTCGGGGGTCGCTTATGCGCCACTCTATGGGATTGTCTTTATGGGCTTAATTAACACGGGTCTTGCATATTTTATTTGGTTTTGGGCCTTAGAGCGTTTATCGTTAATTACCGTTTCGATGCTTGGTTTGCTTGGTCCGATCTGTGCATATTTTTTGGATGTCTGTATGTTAGGTAAATCCTTAAGTCAGATGGAATTAATTGGTATCGCCTTGGTCTTGTTTGGTGTTGCTTATCAGGGAGCTGTTGGTTCACGTAAACGGGAACTTTGCGATGCGACTGT
>CBDUFM010000367.1:0-4061 GCA_965366325.1 uncultured bacterium | reverse complement strand
AAGTTCAACGCTTAATTGATCCAGCTTACTCAACAAGCTCACCCCAGGATCGGAAACGAGGTCGCTACCAAAACCGAGCTGCGGAATTGGATTGCCAGTCATCATCGACGAGATGAAAAAAGCCGGCACCATAAAGGCAAAAATAAGTACGCAGTATTGTGCAACCTGCGTATAGGTGATGCCCTTCATACCGCCGAGAACGGCATAGAAAAACACAATACACATACCAATAATGACACCCATATTGACGGGCACTTCTAGAAAGCGTGAGAAGACCACCCCAACGCCGCGCATCTGACCGGCAACATAGGTAAAGGAGACAAAGATGGCACAGATAACCGCAACCACGCGCGCCACATCAGAATAGTAGCGGGCCCCGACAAAGTCAGGGACGGTGAATTGTCCGAATTTTCTCAAATACGGGGCCAGGAGCAGGGCCAATAACACATAACCACCTGTCCAGCCCATCAGGTAATAACCCGCATCACGACCAACAAAGGAAATGATACCGGCCATAGAGATAAATGAGGCCGCCGACATCCAGTCAGCTGCGGTGGCGAGGCCATTGGCCATCGGTGAAACACCACCGCCAGCGACGTAGAATTCTTTGGTGCTGGCCGCACGTGCCCAAATAGCAATGCCAATGTACAACGAGAACGTCAAACCAACTAAGATATAGGTCCAGGTTAATACCTCCATTATGCGTCCTCCCCTTCATCTACATCAAATTCTTTATCCAATTTATTCATCATGTAGACGTAAACCCATATGATAACTACAAATACATAGATAGACCCCTGCTGACCAAACCAAAAGCCAAGCTTAAAGCCGCCAAAGCTGATCTTGTCCAAGGCATCTGCAAAGATGATGCCACAGCCATAAGAAACGATAAACCAAATACTCAGCAAGATAGCCAAATAGATGAGGTTCTTATGCCAGTAGGCTTTGTGCGCGGCTGAAACTTCATCATTTTTTTCAACACTAGCCGTCTTTACCGTCTTACGGGTTTGGAACTCTTCTTCTTCAGTCATATTTGGCTCGTCGCTCATACTCACTCCAAGATTGCTCACGTTCGCAAATGGGTGGTAGATGTACCAAAGCATTCAGCGCTGGGAAGTCTCACTCAATGGGAAGGCCGGCCGCCTGCATCACCTGCAGGGCGTTTGTGCTCTGCAAGACCCCCGATCGGAGCTTATAGTCGAACAAAACGTCAGCTTGTTCCGCATCGAGCTGTGCTCGATCGGCAAAATGGTAGCAACAAATGCGTTCTGGCTCTTCGGTGGCGATGTCAGCCAAGGCCAAGTCGTGTGTGGTAATCAAAATCAGTCCCTGATAGTCGCGCAAGTGGCGCATAAAGGCCAAACTACCGATGCGCCGCTCTTCGCTATTGGTACCCGCAAGTATCTCATCTAAAATCAGCACCACTGGGTTACCGGCACTAGCACTGCGATCGAGGACCAGCTTCAGCTGTTTGACCTCTGCCTGAAAGCGGCTCATTCCCTGCCACAAGGCGTCATGAATCCGCATCACCGTTGCCAAACGCTGCTGTTGCAAACTGCAACGACGCGCACAAACGGGTAAACCCATCCGCGCCATCAACACAGCAAATGCAATCGAGCGCAGAAAAGTACTTTTTCCTGAGGCGTTTGCCCCCGTTAACAAGAGCACCTGTCCGCGTTGCAATGCAATCGTATTGCCAACGCGCTTTTCAACAGCCAATAAGGGATGGGCTAAATCATCAGCCTCAAACAACGTGTCTGCTGTTGGCGCTGCCGTTGCAGCCCAGACACCACCTTGTTCAGCAGCGTAAGTCGCACAGGCATGCAACGCATCAATTTCACCGAGCAATGGCAAACTGTCAGCAAAAGCGCCAGCCTCTTGCTGGCGCCAATTCATCAACCTCCGGCAGTAATGCCAATCGGCCAATAACAACGCCCCTAATCCATAACGCCAAAACGGATTGGCACGTAAGGATAAGCCGTGCCACATTTTTAATTGCCGCTGTAATTGTGCCTGCATCTTCTGCATGGCCGCGTGAAGATCTGCGCTTAAACATTCAGATTGAGCTTCAGCCTCCAATAAGACCTGCAGGGCTCGTTGCCACGAGCGCAATAAGCGGACATTATGATCGATTTTAAGTTCATGAAATGCTAAACTGGCTCGGTCATTAAGTACCGAAGCAAAAATCGCAATTATAATACAACCTGTCCACAACCAGGTCACGCCGAATAAAACAAATCCCGCAGCAACAAGCAGCGCAATAACGACGCGCAGCACATGTATAAGCAAAGTCGGCATTGGCTGCACAGATGATGCTGCCAACCAGGCAATATATGCCGCATCAGCCACTGATTCTTCAGCGCCAGACCACAAACGCGATTCTTGCTCCAGCGCACAGGACCACGCGGCACGGCGCTCGCTGTGCTGTGCTAATTTTTGAACAGCGTCCGTCTGTTCCTCAGCTGCGATATAGGCATCATCAAAGAGATACCGCGCCAAGACCTTGCGCCCCGCCGCGGAGCCCGCGGTGTTAAGTAAGGCGTAAAAACCATGTGGACCAATTAAATCTAAATCATGAGCATACGGATGCCATTGCTCTACAAAGCCGCTCCCATCGTCCTGCTGATGCTGCCAGTTACCGGCCATACGTTCTTGCCCACGCTGATGATAGGCAATGCGCGCCCGCTGAGCAGCAAGGCGCTCATCTAAGGCTACATGACAAACTGTTAAATATAAAAAAAGCACTAAACAAAAGCCTGCACTCAGCAATGCGAGCATACCTGCACCGCCAGCTAATTGCGCCGTCGCAAGAAATAGAACCACAAATACAATCAAGCGGCACAATCCAAAAATCAATGATCGTTGCTGCAAACCAGATAATTTTTTAGTGGCTGCTTCGGCTAATTGTTCATGTTCAGCGGCTATCATAGCGCGCATCCTGCAAGAATTTCCCTGTTTTGCAAAGGCAAGAGCCCTCAGCAGCGACTAAGCGGCGCAACAGCAAGAGGCCCCGCCAGCGACCTCACTGGGCATCACTGCACATCACAAGGCTTTAACTTTTTACCCCACCACACCAGCGCGGGATCATATCCTGCAGGTCTTGGCGCTTAACTGGCTTGCTCAAGTAATCGCTCATACCCGCCTCCATGCACACTTCGCGATCACCAGCCAAGGCATTGGCTGTTAGGGCAATCACGGGAATCCCTTCAAACTCCGGACCCATTGCACGAATTTGTCTCGTTGCTTCCCAACCATCGAGTACAGGCATTTGGCAATCCATGAGCACGACATCAAATTTCTGCATCTGTACGAGCTTAACTGCTTCCTCACCATTTTCAGCCAAAGACACATCATGATTCATTTTCTTCAGCATGGCCGCAGCGACACGTTGATTCACCATATTATCTTCTACTAACAATATTTTAAACGATTGATCCGTTTCATCAGGGACAATAGCCTCCCGATTAAAGGAGGTACCATGACTCGAACCGGTAATCGCTTTAATCACCGTATCCTTAAACAATGGCTTAGACAAGACACCCAAGATCTCACTCTCAAGGTCATAATCTTTTTCATGGCCCATGTCTGCTAGAATTAAATGACGATCAACAGTAAACCCGTCTTTAATTAACGAATTACTCAGCGAGACGCCGTGTTGTTTATGAATATCGCCATCAACAAGTATAGAAATATGCTTGTTCTTATCAAAGAACTGTAAGCGTCTATGCAAGTCTTCGACAGAGCGAACCGCCGTTACATCAGCGCCCCAATCGGCAAATTGTTGCATATACACCGAGCAGGCTTTTGATAATGGGTGGACAATAATTAGATTCACCCCATCAAGTGGTTCTTTTTCTTTTTCAAGACCGATTTGGTCACAGGCTTGCATCGGTATATCAATCCAAAATGAAGATCCTACGCCCGGGGTGCTGCTAACGTTAATGGATCCGCCCATTAATTCTGTAATCGAACGACTAATAGCTAAACCAAGACCGGTGCCACCATATTTACGCGTTGTTGAGCCATCGGCCTGACTGAAGACTTCAAAAATGTCATTCAGT
>CBDUFM010000366.1:0-4063 GCA_965366325.1 uncultured bacterium | reverse complement strand
TGCGCCGAGTACGAGGTGTGGTTTCTCTATTACAAAACCAACATCAAATTGCATACCGATTGAGACAAAGAAAATGATCGCCATTAAGCCCTGTAAGGGGCGCGTACTAGTCTCGATGGCATGACGATGTTCATCTCCGCCGAGAGCGAGCCCAGCACAGAATGCACCAACAGCTGTTCCCAGACCAAGGTTTTCTGTGAAGTAAGCAGCACCGAGGGCAATGGTAATCGACATGGCGACTTCTAGTTCAGGCACCTGGGCGCCACGTATCTTATTAATAATATGACTCGCAAGAAAACGTCGCAAAAATATGGTCATAAATAATAGGCCAACGATGCCGAGTGCCATATGCAGCGTGTTTTGTTCGTGGCCAGCCTGTGCAGGTAATATTATTGAAATAATTAATAGAAGGGGTGCTAATGCAAAATCTTGTGCGAGTAGGAGTCCAATGACGGTATGTCCGACTTCCTTATTGCGCAATCCTTGTTCATCCAAGGCGCGTAAAACCATCAATGTTGAAGAGAGTGCTAGGCAGCAGCCGATTATAAAAGCTGTTTCGGAGCTTTCACCAAGGGCAATCATCATGCCAGTACCGGCAGCCACTGTGAGCCCTATTTGACCTATGGCCCCAACTAATACCCGTTTGAAATGCTTGCGCATGTTGGGTAGGTCCATTTCGAGACCGAGTGAAAAGAGCAGGAGCGCAGCGCCCATTTCAGCTAGCATGTGGACGTTGGAGTCACTGTGCGTAACGATGCCAGTGTTACCGGCAATCGCACCAGCAATGATATAAGCAATTAATGTTGATCCGCCTAATCGTCTTGTGAGCAAGACAATGGGGAAACAGAGCGCTAAAAGAATGAGGACTTCTAGATTGCCGTGCATGCTTAACCGAGCAGTTGTTCTAGGGCGCGTTGTGCTAAGTCACTACTATTGCCCTGTAGCTCAACCTTAATTAATGACTGGTCGTCCTTACCAAGGCTAGCGTGCAGTTGCCACCGTAGCTCTTTCTGTTCTACCAAACAACCGAGCGGGAGTGAGCAGCCACCCTGCAGGCCGTTTAGCACTTTGCGTTCTATTGCTATAGCAATGGCGCTTGGGCGATGATGTAGCGGAGCGAGTAGCTGTGGTAGGTCATTACGCTCGCTGAGACAGTCAATGGCAATCGCGCCCTGTGCTGGGGCTGGACAGCATTCAGTGTATGGATCTAAAACGTGGAGTGAGAGGCTTCGGTGAATGCCGAGGCGCTTGAGGCCAGCGTAGGCCATTAGCGTTGCGTCATAGTTACCGTCTTCGATTTTTTTTAAGCGCGTGCCCACATTGCCGCGAATGTTTTCAAAGACGACATCATTGCGTAGTTGTGCTAGTTGACTGCGCCGACGTAGACTAGAGGTGCCAATAATGGCACCTGGTTTAAGCTGTTCTAGGGTAGTTTTGCTAATTAACACATCGCGCGGGTCATGGCGTTTGCAGATTGCACGAATGCTTATGCCCTGTGGGCTTTCAGTTGGAAGGTCTTTGCAACTATGGACGCCAATGTCTGCGTGACCGGAAAGTATGTGCGCGTGCACTTCTTTTGCAAAAACTCCGATATTCCCCATGCTATACAGGGGTGTCTGTAGATCTTTGTCGGCATTCGCTGTAATAGGGATAATTTCAGTTTGGTAGCGAGGATGCTGTTGTTTAATCTGTTTTGCAACAAATCGAGCCTGCCACATGGCAAGTGGGCTTGAGCGCGTAGCAATGCGAATGCGTTTAATCATCGGGCAGGTCTTTGTTTCGCGCAAGGATTTCATGGACACTTCTGGCAAGATCACTCAGCATACGTTTTCGTTTACCATGATTGAAATCCGAGTTTTTGAGATATTGCGCACGCATATCTATCAGTTGAACGACATTCAATAGCTTGCTATCTTTAAATTCTTTAAGTATTTCTGCCCATAGGAATATAGCACGATCTTCGTTGTTGTTGCCGGGGCCAAGGATAAATATAGGTAATGCCTTGCGTTTGAAGCATGCTTTCGCTACGTCAGTCCAGAAGCTGACAGTTTCTGTCGAATTGGTGTTTTGGAGTAGATCGGTGCCGACACCAAGAAATACGACATAAGAGGGCTTTTTCTTTAAGTACGATTTGTCGAGGACGTTACTGATCCAGCGCTCGTCAATAAAGAGCTCTGTATAATT
Organism: uncultured bacterium; assembly: GCA_965366325.1. Taxonomy (GTDB): domain Bacteria; phylum Planctomycetota; class UBA11346; order UBA11346; family UBA11346; genus JANQLF01. The sequence goes on along the minus strand of CBDUFM010000366.1, from coordinate 1,879 downwards.
TTTAGAAGATAGATTATCTCGTAGGACTGGTGCAAGTTCGGCGCTAATGTCTTTAATGAGGTCAGTCTTGGAGTAAAGTGATTTGTGCATAACGACAATAGTGTCGTCCCATTTTTTGGGTTTTATACCAAGTGGCTTTGCGCTGTCCTGTAAGTCGGTGTCTTCGTTTAGTAGTAGTCTCGGTGCCGTTGGAAGGTCTTCGACTGTCGGGACGAAATTATTGTAAAAGTAAACGCGATGAAGAAAAAAGTTAATCGAGCTGACAGATTCCGTATCAATGATATGCATGCCGATGATATGTTCGCTATCGAAGTCTTCGTTTACGGTACTCATATCAATGCTATGGGTTTGCCATTTTTTATTCTCAACATCAACAATAAATGGTTCTGTTTTTTTGCCGCTGCGGTCAGTGATGATGACAGACAGTTGTTTTCTTGGTTCTTCATCGGAGAAAGTGGTGAACAAGATGCCGCCATCTTTCACATTAATATTATCAAGTTTGAGTTCTATTTCACTTCTTCTTTGACCTGCTGCTTTGGCTAGCAGCGCCTCTGGATAATTGTTATTATTCAAGTCGCCATTTAATTGTGGCGGTAGGTTGTCCGCTTCAATGGCATTGCTGTCAAAGATGTTTACGGATTTGTGTTTCTTTTTAGTGTCGAAGCGACTCATAACCAGTGGCTCAGGTGCATCACGTTTACTGGGAGTGCTCTGTGGGGACTTATCGGTAGTGTTCTTGTCGGATTCATTAATCTGCACGGTGGGATTGCGGAAGAGGATGCTCGCTTTGAATTCTTTATGCGAACTGCTGTAGAGTGCAATGTCTTTGTAGCCATCGCCATTTAGGTCCTCTGCAACGCAATGTCTGATGATGTGTTTGATGTCTGGAAACTTAAGTTCCTTGCTATCGGGGCTAAAGCTCTCGCTAAAACTAAAAATAGAGTTTCTACTTTGTTGGTAAACTTTACATATAATAGGAGCATTGTTTGCAAAGAGGTCTTCGCTAAAAAAACGCATGATGTTATATGGGGTCTCTATGGGATGGGTGGATTTTATGTAATTATTGTTAGATACGTCGTAATAGACACTGTTACCATTAGAATCCGCACTCAGTATTGTTTTTGTTTGACCTGTGTCGTGAATGCAGAAGGTGCTTCCTAAGTTATTATAAGAAGAGTCGACATTACTTGGCGGCAAAAATTCACCATTATCGAACAGATGTACAATGAAGCCTTCAGTGCGAGACGCCTCAATCAGGTCTAAGTCCCCGTCCTGGTCGATGTCATTTATGCGTAGGGCACTTGCATCGTTGGATTTATTGATGGTGATGGGTTTCCATTTAAAATCATTGCCAACATTTCCAGAACAGATGTAGACGAGATAGGTTTTTCTGTGCGATTCGGACAATAGGAAGTCGGGTCGTTGATCGTTATTAAAATCCGCGATTTCCAAACGATGTGGCGTAGGGCGTTTGTCAGAGAACTTATTTTCTAATAATTCAAAGGTCCCGGTTCCGTCATTTAAATGTATTTGTATAGCTTCTTTGTCTGGCGATTCGATGATGTCCAAATGGCCATCGTTATTGAGGTCACCGCAATCCACGGGACCAGGGCGCTTGTTGTTTGCATGTAAAAATATTAAGTCGTTAAAGCTGCCATCACCTTTATTGATGCTATAGGCTGTTCCTTTGCTGGTCTTAACCAAGAGGTCAACGAAACCATCGCCATCAAGATCGCATATTTTCATAATGTTAAATGTGGTTTTGGTGTCGACAGAAAAGTTTTGCATAGACCAAGAAGCTGCTTGGTAGGGGTCGGGCAGACTACTGTGATCCTTGTAGTGGCGGGTGTTTACTGAGACAGCTTGGTAGGGTATCGAT
>CBDUFM010000365.1:0-4071 GCA_965366325.1 uncultured bacterium | reverse complement strand
GCTGACGGAAGCTATGTACTGCAATTACCGGCGTTTAAGGCTGATCTTGCCTTACGTTTAGACAAAACCAAATAGACCCCAATTACACACCGGCGATCTTGACTGCTGCTTGCGTGCGCAGCATGACTAAGCTGAGGCGCTCATCATGACAGCTGTCATAATTGACGCTGTGGTCTGTATAGAGTGCAAGGTTGGGTGATAAATGGCAATGCATGATAAGTCAGAGCACGAGCATGGGATGATGCTTACAGAGATGCTGCGCTTACAGTTGCACTTTGTTCATCGTTGGATGTTGGCGCATCCACGGGATTCGTTTGCTGAGCTCCTGCTTAAGCGTGTTGATATCTGGCGAAAGACAGATCTGAATCAAGGGGGCTTGGTGACACCGGTTGACCATGCTGCGCCTGCATGGAAGGAAATTGTAGCAGGCCTGTGGCATTGTTATCAGCAGCATGCGCGAGTTGAACAGCGTGATGTATTTGAGGAACAGGCCTTCGCTTTATTGTCTGATCGTGTCAGGCGACGAACGCCGCTAGACTTTCGTAATGAGTGTGAGCGACGTCATCTGCAGGGATATCAATGCGGCAGTATTCGTGCAGATGCACCGGAGGAGAATATGCCGGACACGGTGTTTTTTCATATTGCCAATGCCATATCGCCGCGTTCCATTTTTGAAGACCCTGCGTATGTACCAAACTGTTTGTTAGCTCTGTTGGATAATGCGGAAAATGTGCACGGTGCACGTTATGTGCGCACCGCGACGTGGTTGAACAGTCATCCAGCGTGGTTGCGTTTATTCCCTCAATCGTGGCAGGATGCCTTGCGTGAGGAGCCAGGTGGGATTGAGTGGCATTATGGCTATTGGGGTCAATTTATTAATGCACGTGGATGTTTTAATCATCGCCTTGGCAATCAATTTCGTTTAAGTGGTCGTTTACCTTATGCATTGCGTTCCTCGCGCTGTTTAATTAGTGATTTACGTTTGCATCTTCAATCTTGTTTAAGTGTGTGTAGCCATGACTAAGTTTTTACAGCCTGACCTGTCACAGAACGAAGCCTATGCAGCTTTGCCAGAGAGCGTAGATGTGTGCATCGTATTTGCTCATCCGGATGATGAAATTGCGTGGTTTGGCGCTATGATTCCAAGTTTAATCGATGCAGGAAAAACAGTGTTAGCGATTTGCATGACGCAGGGATCAGCGAGCGGACAGTCGCAGATACGAGAGCAAGAATTACGTAAAAGCCTGTGGGTGTGTGGCCTGCGCCACGAGCCCATTTGGGGCGGTTTTCCTGATTGTGGTTATATCGCACCGGGACAATTTGAATCCTTGGCATGGGTCTGGGAGCAGTGGGGCTCGCGTCAGGCGGCAGCGACATTTATGTGTGGGCTGTATAAGCGCTTTCAGCCGAAGATAATTTTTACCCACAATCCTTTTACCGGAGATTATGGTCATCCCAATCATATGGCCTGCGCTTGGGCCTGTATTGATGCATTTGATAGCTGTCGTGAGGAGGCCTTTGTTGGTTTAGCGCAACACGCTTTACAGCAGGTCTATGTCTGTAGTACTTCTGAGCAGGCCTGCTCGGTCAATTGGCAGCGACCGTTACAGCATTTTAATGCTGCACTTGCTGCAGATATTGCACTGACCGCTTTACGCTGTCATCAAAGTCAGAGCGTGTCGCAGCGCGCGCGTATTAAGCATGATTTGGCTTACGAGTGTTTGCGCCAGCGTGGACAAGGATGCAAAACGGAGGCTGATTTTTTCGAAAAAATACTCATTGATGTTTAGTGCTTAAAACGAGTCAATTTTTTGAAAGAGCTGTTCAAGATCTGTGACGGTGTCATTGTCGTGACTTAATATTGATAGTTCGCGATTTTTGGTGAGTGCCCAGCTCGTCCAATTATGACTGCCGACGATGCAGTGATCATCGATAAGCAGTGCCTTGCTGTGCGAGGTGCGATCTAATTCATCAACGGTCACTGGAATGCCATGCAGGCGAAAATAGGCGATACTGTCGCTGTTGTCGGGGCCTGGATAAGTTGCTTCGGGATCGCTTTGATCTAGCACAATGCGCACGTCAACGCCGCGTTTCTTTGCTTGGACTAAGAGATCGGATAAATAATTAACCGGGTGCTTTAAGTTTTCGCCGCGTCGCATCACATACATCATGCACCAGATACGTTGTGTGGCGCCTTGTATTTCTTGATCAACGGTTTTTAAATACAGATGTTTTTCATTGCTTAAAAGTTGGGTTTCAGATGTTTGCTGCGCGTCATTACTGAGATCTTGCTGTTGTAACTGGAGGTAGCCAAGTAGGAGAATGCTTATGCAGCAGGCGCTCAGGATCAGGAGCCGTCGATACCAATAAGGCTGAGGGCGCAGCTCGGCTTGCAGCGGCAGGCCCATTTATCGCGTGGCTTGTTGCCGTTTTTGGAGCAGAAAGGTCATGGCTTCTGCTTCTTCAGTGAATAGCGATAAAACTTTAACTATACGCATGGTGGTGAGGACGCTGCTCACAAAGGAGTGCACATTGATCATGGCAATGTTGCCAGAATTGATATTCACGCGACGAACGATGGCGATGAGGCGGGCAACGGCGATGGAGCTAACGGTAGAGACGCCGTGTAGGTCGACTAGCCAGTCACATTCGGGGTGTTCGCTAATGAGTTCCTCTAGCTGACTGAAAGCCTCTTCGACGACGAGGCTGCTCTTCTCGATATTTCGAGAACGTGCAATTTTGATTTCGTTTTTAGCTTCAACAGTCCACATAGTCGCGGCATTCTTGCAGGGCTTTTATATTGGTCAATCCTACGACAGATTGTTTGGGCTCTCGGTGTCCTGAGCGTAGCAGGGGCGTCATCTATCTCGTGACCCTTAGTAGTATTTCAGAAGCTGCGGTGATGAATGGGAATTCAGCCTTGAGTATAAATCGTAAGTACTTATATATAAATCACTTATGCATTCAGTCTCGAAACGACGGACGTTTCTAGGCGTGTTGGTCTCGGGGCTTGATTTTCAAGCTGTCTATCTTGCGGAAATCTATGCAGATGATACAAACGTTGCACTAGAATAGCAGGGAATTCTCTATGAGTGGTGAAGATCATCTAAGTCTCGGAAAGATCGCGAAACAGTGCAACGTCAGCCGTACCACGGTCTATCGTTGGATCGTCAACGGACATCTGAAGGCCTATAGTTTGCCCAGTGGCCACTACCGTGTGCGACCAGAGGATTTGTCAGAGTTTCGCCAAACCTTTAGCATCCCTAGTGATGATGATGCGGTGCAAACTGTTGTTGAGGACACGGTTGATGATCAAATTCGTGTTTTAATAGCCGATGACCATCCCGACATGGTGATGGTCTTGCGCAAGGTTGTTGAGCGTTTTTTACCAGAAGCAAAAATATTTGAAGCCATTAATGGTGTCGATACCTGCATTAGTGTGGGTACGATCCGCCCGCATTTATTATTGTTAGATATTATGATGCCGGGGATGGACGGTTTTGCCGTGCTTCAAGAATTGTTACGCCGCCAAGAATTGGCTGACAGTAAAGTGATTGTGGTTTCTGCTTATGAGCCGTTCGATCGCGTTGAGGAAATTGGAAAATTAAATCCACAAGTTGTCCATTGTGTGCACAAGCCAATCTCGGTTGAAGGTCTTGGCGCACAAATTCAGGCAACTGCTACAGAATTAAAAGCAGCTGGAAAGAAATAGTACTTATGATGCCAGCAGTTTATGCCTGCATTGAGCAGGATTTACGTGCAGTAGAAACCGTGATGAATGAAGCCCTGCAGACTGACGAGCCGCGTGTTGCGACCTTGTTAGATGAATTGGGTCAGTTTCACGGAAAAATGCTGCGACCAGCTATGGTTATGTTGGTCGCACGTGCGCTTGGCCCAGTAACGGATGATCATATTCGTTTGGGTGCGGCACTCGAAATGATCCACACGGCGACACTGATTCATGATGATATGATTGATGATGGTCGTACGCGACGTGGCCAACCAACACCGCATGTACGTTTCGGGAATACGACAGCGGTTTTGCTTGGCGACTATTTTTACACCCATGCC
>CBDUFM010000364.1:0-4085 GCA_965366325.1 uncultured bacterium | reverse complement strand
CATAATAGCCTTGGATAAGCTTGGTTCAGCCACATTGAGCATTTGTGCAACGGTATGGTAACGACGTTCACCAGCAGTGTCAGTTTTTTGACCAGCTAAAGAGAAAGAGCGAACCTCCATAATTTCATCGATTTGACGTACCAGATCAGTGGGCGTTTCCTCAGTTGTTGCAACCCGTCGAATCACATCGTAACGCACATCATCCGGCAAATCCTTTAAAAATGCAAATGCCCGTTCTGATTCCAAATGACTGAGCACAATCGCGATAACCTGGGGATGCTCACCTTTTAATACCTGAGCTATTTGTTTAGCATCTAAATGACGCAGCGATCGAAATGGCTGTAGATCACGACTTTGGCGATTAATTTTCGCCAACATTTCAATCGCTTTTTCCTTACCAAGTGCTTTTTCTAAAATGGCCTTCAGCATTGGTTCAACTGAGATAATATCTGAACCAGACATACCTTCAAAATCATGCCACACCGCATCAATTTGCTTGGACGTCAATTCGCCAATGCGTGACATTTCCTCTGTTATAACCCCGATATCGCGATCGGACATTTTCCCAAGCAAAACTGCAGACGTGTCGCTATCAAGTGACAGCAGAAAGGCTGCCGCCTTACGCCGACCACTGGCCATAATGTCGCCGAGTTCGCTAACTTCTACTTGATCTTCATCATCAGCCATCGTGAATCCATGCCTTTAACACTTCTGCAGCTGCGCTGGGGTTTTCTTGAATTTGCTTACGAATACCTTCTTTAAATGCCAAACGTTTCTCAATGACACGTTCAACGCTGCCTTCGTCACTAGCCTGTGCTTCAGCCGCCTCGCGCTCAGCCCTTAAAGCCTCCTCACGCTGAATGCGCCATGCTTCATGACTCCGTTTCAACTGACCGCGAGCAATCAACAACAGCGCAAAAACAACAATAATTGCAACAGCGTAGCGAATATATTGCAAAAGCTGATCATCTAAGGACAAAATACTTGCCTCAACTACTTCCAATTCATCAACCATTGGCTTCATATCCAAACATTCCGTAGACACCTTAAAGCGATCCATGCCGATATTCTTGTAAGTTGTTTTTTGATAATCGAGTGCCGCATAATAACCGATAGCGTTAAGTACAGAATTTTCTATCTGCTTTTTCTCTGCATCACTTAAGGGCATTCTATTCATACGCGGTTCAGTCTTCGCGGTATCCACAGCGGCATCCGTTGCCTCTTCAGCTGGCTGCTCTTCCAATACTTCTTTATAGTCGAGCACAATACTCACCGTCATACCACGGACATGTCCAATATCCTCGCGCACCTTAGTCACTGTTTGCCCTACTTGATATTGGGTCGCGCTATCGTCCAACGTTTTCGTGGCTGGTTCTGATGTTTTCGTCGACTGTAATCCAGGTTCTTCAATATTACTTTGTGTGCCACTAATACCGCCAGCTATAGGAATAGGTGTCGACTCTTCAGTGGATGTCGTTTTTTCACTAACCGCAACACGATTATTTTGATCAACTTCTGTTGCTGCCTTACTGCGCTCTGTAAAATCTAAATCAACAGCTACATTAACCATACTGCGACCTGGGCCCAAAATGCGGTCAAGAATATTCTGCGCCTTTTTCTTTAAATAGTTTTCGCGCTCACGCTCAGCTTCGAAAACGGTGTTCGCCATCATCGTACCTGGCTCTTCATCATTTTCAGTCAAGGGGCCACGATCATCTACCACTTCAACATAGTCTGCATGCAAGCCCTCAACTGCACCAGCTGTTAGGCGCACAACACCAGCAACTTGGCGCTTATCCAAACGTGCACCCGAACGCATCTTTAATTTGACCGATGCCGACGAATGATTTTGGTCATCTAAAAATGGACTCGTTGCAGCGCGCACAATAATTACCCGCGCTGATTCAACACCGTTAATTTCGCGAAAGCTGCGTTCCAGCTCACCAGCAACAGCACGATCATATTTCTTTTGTTCCATGAAGGTTGAATCTGAAAAACTGGAATGATCCAGTAATTCAAATCCATCACCTTCCTCACCAAGCATATCTTGCTCGGCTAAGTTTTTTCGTAAGCCGTAGAGCTCTTTGCTCGGCACCAAAATACTGGTCTCATTATCAGCCACACGATGTTCAATACCCTGCTCGCGTAAATACGCTGATATCTCATAAACTTTCGCACGGCTTAACTCACTCACTAAAGCACGGTAATCAGGGCGGCTCACACCGTAACCAAGCACCAAGACCATTACAATCAATCCAAATACGACACCAATAAGCGTCACCTTTTGTTGAACGCCTATCTTCGACCACATTTCCGTTAATTGCTGCCAGAAAGCCTGCATGTTTTAATCCTTGTTAAATCCTAATTAAAATTGAGTCCGCATCACTTCGCGATAAGCTTCCACCAGTTTGTTGCGAACTTCAGCTGCCAAACGCAATGATTGTTGAGCCTGCGCCTGAGCCAACATTACTTGATGGAGATTGTCCGTATCGCCTGATTCAACTGCTTTAATCGCATCATCAAATTGGTGCTGCGCTTCATCGACCTGTGAGACAAAAGATTTCATAACATCATTAAATGATTTACTACCTTCTGTTGATTCGGCTCCATCAGCAACTTTTGCTTTATTAGTGATCGGCGTATTCGCCTGCATCCCTTGCAACTGTCGTAATGGATCTAATGGTTGTGACATGAATTATCCCTCGCCTAATCGTAATGCTTGGTCATGAATACTTAATAAACCGCGCACAGCATTTGCATTAGCCTCATAGGCTTTGCTCGCCACCATCATGTCGGTTAATTCTAAAATTGGATCTATATCTGACTCGACGACCAAACCTGTCTGCGGATCGGCATCAGGATGGTCTGGATCATGGCGCTCAACGTAACGTGGTTTTTCGACGATCTCTGCATTAATCATGCCTGTCGATCCACCATTTTGATTTAACACTGATTCAAAGTGCACTCGTTGGCGCGCATACGGTAAACCATTAGCCATTTTTTTCGTACTACCTGCATGTGCTAAATTCTCAGCCGCAACCGTCATGCGAACATTTTCCGCACTCATTGCAGATGAAACAGCATTGATGCCCTTAAAAATTCCATGATCACTCATCATCAGCCTCCAGTCGGCCTAATGGCCTGCGATAAAATTTGATTTTTGCCACGTAATAACTGAATGTAGGTGCGATAGAGCAATGCATTTTCAGCTGCCGCAGTCACTTCTTTATCAACCACAACATCGTTGCCGTCATTGTCCGTCATGGTGTTCAGTGGTTCGTAAATTTCCGGCTCTAGGGATCGGGCGTCTTCGGCGCCCTGGCTGTGCAAGGCATCTTGAAACGCCTGTTCAAAACGGACGGCCTTAGCCTTATAGCCAGGTGTATTTTGATTGGCGATGTTGGTCGCGTGCACTTCAGCGCGCAAACTGGCGACATCGAGCATCTTTGCCAAATTTAACATGCGATCGTCTTGCAGCATAATCCTGTCCTCACAAGATTAACGCACATCCCGTACCATCAACGCAAGATAGCTAAATAACTAGACTTAGGGTAATTTACTCAGAGCAAATTGCTGCTGTCGACGATTTCCACGACAAGAACGTCTGAAATCAGGACAAGCTAGACAGTAGCAGTCCCACGCATCTACTGTGCCACGAATGACAGAAACCCCTGCATACACTTGGATTGAGTCTCTTGAAGAACTCAAAGCCCTCACCCCCATCTGCGAAGCTGCTGCCTGGATTGCTATAGACCTCGAAGCCAATTCGATGTTTTGCTATCGTGAGCGCGTCTGTTTGCTGCAAATTAATGCTGACGGTCACTATTTCATGATCGATACGCTCGCCCTCCCTGGCGACAGCAGTGACCTCGATGCCATTCGTGATTGCCTACAAAATCCAGAGCAAGCCTGCTACCTCCATGGCGGCGAATATGATGTCAGCTGCCTCAAACGTGATTATAACATTGCACCGCAAGGCGTCTGGGACAGCCAACAAGCGGCAAGCTATCTTGGCTATAAACACACTGGCTATGGACATTTAGTTAAAGAATTCTGTGATGTCGAACTCGATAAATCACATTCGC
>CBDUFM010000363.1:0-4091 GCA_965366325.1 uncultured bacterium | reverse complement strand
GGGGTAATATCTGGACGTGTAGTAGCATGTATGCCTTCACCATAGGGAGTTAACCCATACACCTCGGCATGTGAATTAATTGGATAACGAATACCCTCACCAATAAATACCTGGCTGATATGACCCCAAGTATAGACGCGACTTTTATGTAGCGGACCCAACATATCATAACGATTACCGCTCACCTTAGTCTGCCCGGCCCATTGCAGGTCACCCCGAAAAGCACGCTCTGCGCGCAATCTAGCATCAGTCTCTAGGGTAAAACCCAAACTCGAATACGGTGTCTTTGCAAGGTCTCCACGAACACTGATATTGCAAACCTCCAGATCCAAAGGATCCGAAGTCATGGCATTGGGATCGTCACTCCTACGCTGCATGCCGAACGAACTGCTGCTTAAATAACAGGATACCTGACTCTTAATACTCCTACCATAACAACGTAAATAATTTTGATAGCGTATGTATTCCAAATCATCAATCGGCCCAGGACCTGGAGCGATAGGCGCATGCGGATAATTATTATTAATAGTTTGCATTCCATTGAGATCAAACACCTGTGCTATATAACGCACCACATAACGAGCCCCTTCGCGTAGATCGGCTTTATCTGATTCGCTCAACGATGCATCAATGTCAATATGACGAAAATGGGCATCCAAATACTCAACATTATGCCATCGTGAAATATATTTATACGACGAACCACCATACTTATCCATGTCCATACCGAAGCCAAACATGTTGGCATAATTACGCCCAATACCGTAGCCGATCATATCTAGCAAATTTGCACTCGAATTAGTCAAATCATCACCCGACACCATCCATGTGCTGGCTGCGGTACTATACTTGGTGCCCGCACGCTTGCTCTTACCGTCATCAGTAAATGGATTACCGTCAGGATCAGTGACAGCAGCGAATTCAGTGCGCCAACTTGGATTATAAATGGTGGTAAATTTAATCGTTCCGTCCGCGACCGACTCCCCCATACATTTTATCGCATGCGCCTGCGCTTGCTGCAGAGCCACATCGGCTTTGGTCTGAGCCGCTTTGATGAGTGCCGATCCTCGCTGACGCCCTACCATACTCATAAACCCAACGGCCATACTAACCATTAATACGATTAATAAAATTACCATAATCAAAGCAGAACCAGTATGTGCGCGCCAAGACAACATAAAATCTACAACCCCAACTGGATGCTTTGGTTAATATAAATACTGGCAAATCCAAAATGACGGGCATGTTTCTGAAAAGAGTGCACCTGTTCCACGCGGCTACCACCCTCTCCAGCAACAACACTGCGTATGGCCGAGGATAGTGCCTCCTCATAATCGCCATCACCATCATAGTCCTCATCATCTTTATGCTTTAAATCAACACTGTGCAATAAATAGGACAGCCGCATGGAAGCCGGACGACGTTCCTGCCCAGCCCCACTATTCGGATCAATCCCCGATACATCAAAGCTATCAGTGCCATCATTTATGGTGTCATCCTCCTCTGCAGCACTGTTAATCGCGCTACCGTCGCGGCGGTACAGCTGCATCGACAGCAACTCTACCCCATCAAATAAATACAAGATCTGACTTGGATAAAAGTATTCACCGTCAGCATTTTTAGTTTCACAGCCCAAGAGATTCAGTCTATCCTTATTGACCGTCTTCCCATCTGGATTGCGTACGGCAAATGCATCTGCAATAGGATCCTGATTGCCACAATCGATAGTCGTATGTAAATGACGCAAATCTCCACCTGGATGAGTGGCTGTCATGACCCGCCATGGCGATACCTTCGTATCAAAATACTCCGAGTAGGTACCGTCTGCATAAGAGCCGCCAACGGTCTGATAAACAGTTAGTTTTTCACCTGCTAAGGCATCGCTATGACCCTGCGCATCAATGCCATGTGCCGAACCATCCCCTTCAAAATAATTGTAATGGCGCTGTGGTGTTGGGCTAATCCCGTTATTTTGGATGCCATAGGGAATCGTTCTATTTAGATCAACTGTTTTGATATACTCTTTAGTGTTTGGCAAATAAGTCGCACTATACCACTGCTCGCCTTCGCCTATCGAGTTACTATTAATTCGAGACTGCCCGCGACTAAATCCGCCCGCTGTCCATGACCAACGGACCCAGATAATATCCGTTAAACGCGGCGGTTCAGATTTATAGATATTTAATGAACTTAATGTAGATCCATTGTGAAAATACCGATCAAAAGTATCGCTCACTGGCCTCATAAAAGTCAGGGTATAGGGCTCAGTCTTCACCTGCAGATGGACGGCCATCGTTTGCTGTAAATTACGTACATCCGCTTCCATATAACGCAATAACGCATCGGCTTTATTATGCAGTTCCAATATCTGCAAAGACTTCTCACCGCCCTGTGATACTCGCTGAAACGCATAAGCAGAAATTCCCATCAAGGATACAAACAACGTCATTGCCACCAATAATTCTACCAGCGTAAATGCCCCCGTCCGTCGACTGAATAAACTACAGTGCTGTCTGATCATGGCTTGTACGACTCAGGGATTATATAATGACAAAATATTTCATGGGCTAAAACACCATCGGTATCATCACCACCATAATAAACTTTGACCGAAACCGCGGTGTATTCACCCATTTTATTGGGCAAGGCAACTGACTCAGACTTATCATAACTACGTACCACAAAATAATCATTCACATATCCACGCGCTATTTCATCACGATTACTATGATTGGCGGAGTTATCATCCTTATCCAATAAAATACCGGCATCGCTGAGCGCTATACGGCCACTTTGTAACGCCGTTAAATCTACACGTATTTCTTCAGCCCACTTAAGCGATAACATATATACAGAGACAACGGCGGTCAGACCAAAGCTTAATATACCAATCGACAAAGCTACCTCCAACAAGGTAAAACCCTGCCGATTGATAGAGTGTCGCTTCTGCTGTGATAACAACATTACTCGTTCATCCTCGGATAAGGCGCTTGCTGCTTCAAGTCTTCAGCAGTAATCCGCAATTGAGGATGCTCATTGTTGCGCACCTCAGCCTCACCAGTTATTTTGTTAACATATACGCGCAAAAAAGGCGTAATAGACGCATAGGCATCTTCAACTGATTCAAATTTATTAAAGGCCGGCTGTCCCGTTATTGCATTTGTTTGATTGTATAACTCAGTATCTTCCTGATCTACATCTCGGCATAGCGTAATGGAAACCCCTCCGGTTCGCTTAAGCTCATTGCGAAGCACCATATGCTTACGCCCATCTGGATACGAATCTCGTCGATTGAGATAGGTACTACGCGCTTTGCCCGCTGCAAAAAAAGACTCGCCCGACGGTGTGAAAAATATCATATAATCACACCAGTAGCCATTCACTAGTGGCCGTGGCGTCCCTGGCATGACTGTTGTGTCTGGACCGATAAAGTCTGCCTTAAAACCAAAATGCGTATGCGTGCTGGTGTTATTGCCATTTTCACCTGGATAACGTTTGGTAGCTCCGGTTTGAACGTTGGCGCTACCGCTGTAATCCTCTGTATGATGAATACGCCCCCATACCTCACTTGGATTTACATTTGTATCTAAAATTTGGCTATAAGGGATTGGGCCGTCACAGCCTTCATAATCCAAACCCGTATTCGGATGACCTGATTTCATAGCCGCGTCTATGTCGCGATTATAGGCACCCCATGGATACAAAGTTTTATCAGCTTCATCATAATAGCCAAACCACGGACGTGGATACGTTGGGTCGTCATCGTAACTATGCAATTCATCTGTATCTGATAATGCTAAAAAGCGTACACCAGGAGATAAATAATGTATCGGTCCGGCTTGCACTTCTTTTACCGCCTCAACAAAATCGGATAAGGCATAAAACGTGTAGGCATAATTCCCATTACTTGCTGCCACAGGAGGCTTATCGGTATAGCGTCGGACATATTGATTCAAAGAAGCGTCGCTGTTATCTGGCCCAATAATACAATACCAATGCCGTCCAAGAAATTCTTTATCATCTTTTTCTGATGCATTTTTAAGCACAGATCCATCGCCAGCATTTTCAATGTGAAAGGTAACCGCATAAGT
>CBDUFM010000362.1:0-4110 GCA_965366325.1 uncultured bacterium | reverse complement strand
TTATACATATCCCCGTCCGTGCAGCGACGAAGCAGGAAGCTGAGGCGCAGCAGCGTGCTGTACTCGAACAGTATCAAATTACTTGTGTGGTCCTTGCGCGTTATATGCAGGTGTTGTCTGCAGATTTTGTTGCTGCATGGCAGGATCATATGATCAATATTCACCACTCCTTTTTGCCGGCCTTTGCTGGGGCCAAGCCTTATCATCAGGCCAAACAACGTGGCGTAAAAATTATTGGCGCGACGGCGCATTACGTCACGAAGGATCTCGATGAGGGGCCCATCATCGAGCAAAACGTTTGTCGTGTTAGTCATCGTGACACCGTTGCGGATATGATTCGCAAGGGGCGCGATTTAGAGCGTCAAGTTTTAGCACAAGCGCTGCGCTTACATCTTGAACATCGAGTTTTACCAATCGCCAATCGCACCATTGTTTTTGGCTAAGTCACAGCGGCCAAGGGATTATTCATGAGCATACCATTTTCATCAGATTTATTTGCTATTCTTGTCTGCCCTGAGGCGCGGACACCGTTGAAGTTTTTTGATAATCAATTGGTATCTACTGATGAGGCGACACGACGTGCCTATCCCATTGAAGATGGTATTCCGATCATGCTCATTGATAAGTCAGAGGTATTGAGCATTGAGCGTTGGCAGCAAGCCATGGCCGAAGGCCAAAGCGCAACAGCGTGAACAATAAGCAATTCATCCTGCGCTAGCAAGCCAACGAAATAATAAATATGACTAGGCTATGTGGTCTCAGTATTCTTGAACACCGTAGAGATGGAGCAGCACATCTCGATGTGTTGCTGCATCAGGGCAAGCTCTGCCAGACTTTTTCGCTACATCCGATCCACCGTAGCTTACATGCAGCGGTGGGCCCCCAGTGGTCTTGGTACATCAATAAAGCACATCGACGATTTTATATGAATTACACGGGCCCCGTATCGAGGGGACGTGGAGCAGTGCAGTGTGTATGGTCGGGACGCGGTGCTATCGACTATCAGGCACAGGCCAATCAGCGCTACGTGGTGACTTTGGGGCGCAGTTTTCGGCTACGGATTATACTAAAAACGAATGGTCTTGCCTGCCTTGAAACACAGAGCAGACTACCGCGATGGCTCGCAAAAAGCAGCAGGTAGTGCACAACGAAACGACGACAGCAGCCCAGCTTGACGGCAACTTTAAAAGTGCTGGACTGGCCAAGCGTCGTATGCATCAAGCTATTTTTGATGCCACGCTGAAAGAGTTGTTTTTGGGCTATGGCGTGCAATTACGTGAGCCTATTGCTGAGGCTTCACGGCATACGGTTGTTTATGGTGGGCTTTATCAAGACGAAGAAGTAGCCGTTAAAATTCTGACCCTTGCGGTTGATGAAATGCGCAATGCGGTTTCCGAATACGGTACGTTTAAGGTCGAGTGCGAAAAAACCATGTTGCTGTCACGACGCAGCGAAAACATTTTGCAGGTGATCGAATACGGTGATATCGATGTGCCTAAAGAATTGCCTGACGAAATCCTTCAGTTTTTCCCGCTCGAAGTTATACCATTTATGATTACCGAGCGAGCGGGCTTTGGCAGCTTGGACCGTGCCTTGCGCAATGTGAATAACAGCAAGCGCTTTACCCGTTTGGGGCTATGGCGCGCAGTCGCGCAAGCCACTAACGGTATTCGTGAGGCGCATATCTTTGAAGTTGCTCATCGGGATATTAAGCCACAAAACGTGCTGATCTTTGGCCCAGAGACGGCTAAGATTGCCGACTTTGGGATTGCCCGTTGGCGTAGTCGTCGCGGCGATAGTGGCGACGCTGCATTTTTGACGCCGAAATATTGCAGCCCTGAACAGGCTTATTATGTGATCACGGGCAAGGCGGCACATAGCATCGGTATTCCAGGTGATGTCTATTCTTGGGCGATCATGATTTATGAATTGGTCACAGGTAAACATCCTTTCGCCAAACACATTGATCGTACGCGTAAGCCGATTGAAAATCAGAAGGCCATTTTACGTGCGATTGCAACCAATGATCGCAGCGGTTTTTTACCGATTGGTGATATCACCTTTGATGCGATGATGGAAATGTGTACACATGACCTTAAGCATCGCACCTTTGATATCAGTGTGGCGAATAAGAAATTTATTGAATTTATTGATCGCCAAGCGGCTTACCAAACGTAGCCCGCTAGTGTAACTTAGGCAAGGCATTGCTGGCGGAATTGTTTTGGTGATGTTTGTGTTTGCTGTTTGAATTCGCGTGAAAATTCGTGAACACGCGGATAATTTAAATAGGCTGCGATTTGACTAATACTCATGCTGCTTAATTGCAGCAGGCTCTTTGCTTGTTCAATGCGCACAAAGCGCAGTCGTTGCATAGGACTTTGTTGATATATTTCATTGCTTAATCGACTGAGGCTTGCACTAGACATGCCGCTGATTGCACAGCATTGATTTAAACTGGGGCGAAAATTACCGTCGATGCGGAGGCGCTGTTCAAGGAGTTGCCAAAGAGATCGTTTATCGTTATCAGCATCACTGCGTAGGGGGTAGAGCTGTTGAAGGGATTCCAATAATAAGGCACAGAGTGCGAATTGTTGGTGATAAGGTGGCTGGAATTGATTAAATTGCTCAGTGAAGCGTTGTTGGAATGTGGTGAAGTCTTTTTTACTCAGACTGGCCAGGCGCTTCGGCATGCCTAAGGCCGGTAGTTGTTCTGCGTGAAAGAGAATTGAATAAAAGCTGACTGGTTCCGTATTTTCTATCCATGTTACCTGATCGAGATCGTGGTAAATAATAAAATCACCTGCCTGTGCTTGGAACTGATGTTTGTTGATGCTTAAATGGTACTGGCCTTGAGTGACGAGGTGGAGAATGTGACTAGGTGGTGTTATGCAGCTGCCCTGATGGCCACTTGGAAAATGAATTTGAATGAAGTTGGTGATCTGACTAAGGGGGCATGGCAGTGACTGGGGCATGTCGCCATGATAAGAATTGCGACAAAAAAGAAAGCAATTTGCTAAAGACGCAGGATGCTTTCTGTTAGAATGGGGCGCAGGAGACAGCGATGCAGAACCAGCTACAAGTGCAAGGTGTATCTAAGGATAGTCTAAATAATGAATTAGAAGAGAATGGTTTTCTCATCTTCGAACAATGGTTTCAAGCGGATACCGCTCACTTGCTTAAGGAGCATGCACGCAATCTGTTTAATCAATGCGACAACGGCGTAGATGTCTATATGTTAGGAAACTGCCCAGACTGGTTGTTGCAGGCCTGCACGGAACCGCGTCTGGCGCGCAAGCTCCATGCGCTGGGTATTACTAGTCCAGAATTTTTAAGCGTGAAGACGGTGATAAAAGATGGGCAACGGCAATTCCCCAGTCCATGGCACCAGGACCGTCCCTACTGGGGTGGTGAGGAAAAGTATTCGCTGTGGATAGCGCTGGATGATTGTTCTGTCGAAAATGGCTGTCTGAAGATCATAAGTGGCAGCCACCATGCGGGCGAACTCGGTCATCACAATATGCAAAATAATAGTTTTACTATGCGCGTTGATGAGGCGATTATTCAAGACCGGCAGGTACAGGATGTCCAACTTCGTGCGGGTGATGCGCTGTTATTTCATGATTGTTTATTGCATGCTTCCCATCCCAATCTCAGTGGGGCTGATCGCTGGTCCTTAATCGCAACTTACCGTAGTCAGGACATACAGGATAGCTCTGATCGTTGGTCGGCATCGCTGCCGCTGCCGGTTCTATGATGAGCGCCAAAATTTGCATCTAGCGAGCGTCACACGTGTCTAAAAAAGTAGACAGCCTGTATCATTGAATTTGCATCTACACAATGCCGGTGCATACGTTATCTTAATTGCATGCATTTATTTCCTTGCACGTCTTTCGTTGTCATTTTATTAAGTTCTGTGCTGTCGCTTGTTGGAGCAGTGGAGCGTGAGCATCCTTATCTCTGGGCAGATAAAGCGCGTTTTACGGCGTTACGACAGCAGGTTACATCGCCAATTTATCAGATGCGCTACCAGCGTTTAATTGCTTGGGCTGACGCTGCGTTGGCAAAGAAGGTGGAGGGATACACGGGCAGTTCCTTTCTGGGTGAAGGACT
>CBDUFM010000361.1:0-4110 GCA_965366325.1 uncultured bacterium | reverse complement strand
CATACTCAGCATCATCGATGGCACCCAATAAAATACCGGTGCTATCTAATTCATCAAAGACTTGCTTACTTGTACGCCAGACAAAGGGCGGCTCATGACCGGCCGACACATACTCTAAATGACCGTCCTTAAAGGCACGGGCAATGCACATGGTCATAAACGTATCATCGGCCATATCACGTTCTAATAAATTATTTAATGCCGCGAGCAAACTCTGCAGCTCCTGATTATGCTCATACAAACCTAAGAGAAAGGCGCGGGCCGAACTCATCATTAATGCTGCACCGATACCATGGCCGCTCACATCGCCTACAATAATATCGCAATCAGTATTATCATTGGTTTTCACAAAGTCGTAATAGTCACCGCCAGTTTGATCACAGCATTCTTGGTAGGCGGCAAAGGCCCACTCTTTCATCACTGGCACCGCGTCCGGCAATAGCGTTTGTTGAATACCGCGCGCCACTTCCATGTCATGCGCCAGCGTTTCACGTTCTAGGTCTGCGGCAATTAATTGTGTTTTGTCAATCGCTACAGCCGCTTGACTACACAGAGCCGATAAAATTTCTTCATCATATTTATTAAAGCAGGGCGCATCCTTTTTATTTAAGGTCTGCAGCACACCGACAATTAAATCATCGTGGCTAATCAAAGGCATGCATAACATGCTACGCGTTTGATAGCCGGTGCGCTTATCGTTCTCACTATTAAAACGATCATCCGCCTGCGCGTCTTCAATATTGATAGTCTCACCTGTAATCGCCACATTGCCGGCGATGCCGGACCCAATCGGCAAGCGAATAATTTCAGTTCCTTGCGCAGTATGTGTCCATAGTTCTTTTGCCGGCGCATCAACAATAAACAAACTTGCGCGATCAGCGCCGACCAAATCTGAAACCGCCGTGACAATTAAATCCAAGAGGCGGTCCAAGTCGTGCTCCAAAGTCATGGCACGACTCACCTCCAGTACGCTCTGCAGATCATGCAATAACTTTTCAACTTCGTTGGTACTCACGCATCTACCTTAAGAGAGGGCAAAATTGAGGACTTGCTATGCTAAGCATATAGCTACAGCGCTACAGCCAAGCTGAGCTTGAAGTATAGTACGTATTTAGTCTGTGTGCGAGTGCTTCTTGCACGTGTTTGCAGACCTAGATCGATACAAACACGCAAATGCTGTATGGGCAGTGGTTTATATAGTTAGGTCCGCATTCAATTAGCGGAGGTCTAATTCCTCGTCAAAGCTACTAGTGTTGCTAGTGCTTCTTGTACTGCTAGTGCCACCGGGGATCACAATCTTCTTACCAACGGGTAATTTGTTCGGATTGAGGCCCGGATTAGCAGCCTGGATCTCGCGCCATCGCTTGGCAGTGCCTAAGGTACGTTGCGAGATTTCACCCAAGGTATCGCTCGGCTTAATCGTATAGGTCGATGTAGCTGCGCTTGCTGTGCTGGTCGTTGCTGCGGCTGGAGCCGCCATCCCGAGATCAGGAATCTGCAATTTCTGACCAACCTTCAAACGTGATGGATCCACGTTGCCATTGGCTGCTGCAATATCACGCCAGCGCGTCACGGTGCCGTAATAGGTCTTACTAATATCACCAAGGGTCTCACCGGTAGCGACCACATGGGTCTTCGCACCTGGCAAGACACGTGGCTCGACACGCGTCGTGGTGCGCACCGTTCCGGCATCAGGAAGAATAATAACATTGCCCACATCTAATTCATAGGCGTCGATAGAGTTTAAGCGCTCGAGCTCACGGTAACGACTTGCATCACCTAGTTCACGTTGCGCAATAATATAATAATTATCGCCACGCTTAACCGTGTAACTACGTTGACCGGGCTCTAAATCGATAGTGTTAGTGCTGGCTACTGCTGGGGTGCTAACGCGCGCAGCCGGCGCATCGGCAATGCCAGGAATAATTAAACGCTGGCCAGGTTGTAATTCGTTAGCATAGACATTATTCTTATCCTGAATCAAGCGCCAATAGCGTGTAGAACCGTAGTATTTTTGTGAAATAGTGCCTAGGATATCACCGCGCTCGACCACATGAATGCGATCTGATCCCATGTCCCCGAGTGCCGGTCGGCTGGTGCTGGTCGCTGCCACATCCGTTTCGCTCAGGTCAATACTCCCGCTAATTTCTACGTCTGCGCCTGGCAAGCTGTCATCCACGAAAATGTCACTGTCATCAGCGTCGCCGACATCGCTGATCAAAACGTCTGGTACATCATCACCTAAATGCTCATCAATATCACTCACGCCATCCATAGCAGCGATAGCCGTATCTGTTCCTACGTCCGCAGTCTCAAGTCCCGTATCCATGCTTGTCGCGGAATTGCCGAAAACGGAGTCCGTATCACCTAAGCTATCAATGCTGTCATCAGGGTCGAAGCTGTCATCAAATCCAGGTGGATCGTCGCTTCCATCCGTAGTTGGGACGTCGTCAGCCAAGGCAAGGCGATTTGTAGGATCCTCGAAGGGCACGTCTTCTTCAGCTGGCTTGCTAAATGCAATAATCAAGATTAACACACAAGCCCCAAAGACTCCTGTTGCTACGGTTAGATCTTTGTTCATCTGTTTCTATTCCCTTCGTCGTCTAGCACTATCCGGCAACGACAGCCGTTTGCATCCTAAGCTGGGCCTGCGCCAAGTCTACGCCACGCCACGTAGACACCGCTCTATCATTGAGACGCTTAAGCAGCGCATTGGTTCCCTAATCAAGCCTTGCGTAGCGGCAGTCTGTACCCGTAATTAGCGCCTATGCTGCGACTTCTTTCACATCAGCTTGCCGACGGGCCCCAGCACATGGCCACCGATGAAGCGCTCCTCGCCGCTGCATCGTGCAGCAGCCTGCGCACCTACAGCTGGGAACAGCCCTGCCTCTCGCTTGGCTATTTTCAGGATTACCAGCAAGCCCGCGCCAGTCTCGCCGCTCAAAACTGTGGCGACGTGCCGATGGTTCGGCGGATTACCGGTGGCGGCGCCATCATGCACTGCGCTGAAGTCACCTACTGCCTAGTCGCCGAACGCGGCAGCGAATTACCACAACGCAGCCAAGACATGTTTTCCCTACTCCACCAAGCGATCTTGGCCAAACTCAAACAGCACCAGGTTGCCGCCAGCCTCAACCAAGCGCAGCAAGGCGACAAACATTATCACGACGATGTGCGCTGCTTCGCGAGCCCCGCAGTCAACGACATCGTTGTTGGCAACGGCAAAATGTTAGGGAGCGCCTCGCGCAATTTCCAAAATCGCGTCCTCATTCACGGCAGCCTGAAACTAGCCAGTAATGACTGGGACCAGGAACAGGCTGTCGGTTGCGGCCTCGACAGCCACAGCGCGCAAACGTTACTCTGCCAAGCGATCAGCTCAGCGCTGAACATGCCGCTCGTCCCAGGTAGCCTTGAAGAGGACGAACTAGCCCTCGTTGAGACCTACCGTCAGGCGCGCTACGGCGATGACGCCTGGCTCACGCAGCGCAGCGGACCGCGCGCCTGCTTTAAATAACCCAGATGTAACACAAAAGGGTGATAATAACGGCGCCCATTAAATTAATGGCAAAACCAGAGCGCATCATGGTTTTAATTGATATTAAATTGCTACCATAAATGACTGCATTCGGCGCTGTTGCCACCGGCAACATAAATGCACAGCTAGCACTGATCACCGCTGGGAACATATAAACCATATGCATATTTATACCGCCTGCCGTAGGCGCCGCACCAATAAGGCCACCCGCAACCGCTGCTAAAATAGGCATTAAAATATTGGTGGTTGCCGTGTTGCTCGTCACCTCCGTTAAGAAGGTCACCAACAACGCGATAATCAACATCACTGCAATGACGGGTAATCCCTGCAAGCCGGTTAATTGATCACCGATGGCCTGACTTAAGCCCGTCGAAGTGAATGCCTTACCAATCGCAATCCCGCCCGCATACAACATGAGCAAGCCCCATGGGATTTTATTCGCCGTTTCCCATTTTAATAAACGGCCATTTTCCCCATTGGGAATTAAAAACATCGCAATAACCGCAATCAAAGCCACCGACGAGTCGTGTGCCCCCTTAATTGATGCCGCTAATTGATACAACAAACCGTTTGCC
>CBDUFM010000360.1:0-4115 GCA_965366325.1 uncultured bacterium | reverse complement strand
CGTTATTGGCGCTCCAGCAGGTGCAGCTCCGCGGAATCAAAGTGACGTAGACAAAGAAGCCTCTTCGACAACAGCGAGCACAAAAACAAGTACCGGCACCAGAACGAATCCAAGTTTTAATGATGGTTGGCATTTAAAAGGTGATCCTGGTCCGTGTACTGGTCAGACCTGGGGCGATTATGAAGTGGGTGCTAAGTTAGGTGAAGGTGGCATGGGCACCGTGTACCGTGGGCGTCAGTTTAGTTTACGGCGCCGCGTTGCGATTAAAGTTTTGCCTCCGCATCTCAGTAATGATCCACAAATGCGCGAACGCTTCGAGTTAGAGGCGCAATCCGCATCGGTTTTAAACTCACCACATGTGGTCCAAGTATTCGCTGCTGGTACTGAACAGGGTAACTCTTACTTCGTGATGGAAGTGGTTGAGGGTAATGACCTGCATGATGTTGTAAAAGAGCACCTCGATAAAAATGAACAGATTGATCCACATACGGCAGCCGATTATGTGATCCAAGCAGGCCGTGGTCTGATTGAAGCACAAAAACATGACTTTGTGCATCGTGATATCAAACCGCCAAACTTGATGTTAACCAAAAAAGGCGTCGTTAAAATCGCCGACTTTGGTATCGTTAAGGTCATGGGTGAGAGTTCCTTGACAATGACGGGGACTGCAATCGGTACCCCAGCATACTGTTCTCCTGAGCAAGGTAGCGGAACTGGTTGTGATGGGCGTAGTGATATTTATTCGTTAGGTGTTGTGTTTTATGAATTACTCACCTTGACGAAACCGTTTGATGGAAACACCGGTAATGCATTAATATATCAACATACGTATTCAGAGCCAAAGTTATTAACAGAAATAAATCCAGCTTGCCCTGAGTCCTACCAGTCAGTTGTGCTCAAATGTATGCAGAAAAACCCTGATGACCGTTATCAAACGGCGCAGGAATTAGTAGATGATCTTGAGCGTGTACGCCTAGGGACCGCACCACTTGCACAGGTATTTGGTACCGGTGCTGAAGCCATGATGAAGGCGCAGGGGCTCAGTAGAAATAAAAAATGGCCGTTATTTGTTGCAGCAGCAGCGATTATATTAGTACTTGTTGGCGGTTTTTATTGGTATAAGGGTGCAAGTGCCCGCGACCAGCGTATTGACTCGTTGCGAAATGAGCTGGCCTATTTGAATAACTCTGAAGCTCCACATGAAGGCGCCGAAGAATACGTAATGGAGTTGGCTAATCTCGCAGGTTTTGATGATCCGGATGTGTCACGATGGTCACAAAAAATAGAAGCGCTAACCACCTTGTCTGCATCCTTGTCGCGCTTGGATGCCGGTTCTGACCCAAGCGCCCTAGTGCTTAGTGAAACGCGCATCGATTATGATGATTATGTTGGCTATTTTGGATCAGAGGGTGAGGCAGCTCGTCGATGGGAGCGTAAAATTCAAGAAGCAGACGCGCGTATAGCTGATGTGCGTACACAGATTAATGAAGATTTACGGGTGGCAGACACTGTCTTGCATGTTGGTATCTGGGATCGTGTATTGCCGGATTTGGCAATCTTGTCGCATATGGCTGGCGAGGCGGATACAGATGTGAAACGCTGGCAGGGTCGCTACGATAAATTTAAAGATCGTGTGGCTGCCTTACGTGGTGAATTAAAAGCGTTGGATGCCGAGGATTTGGTCGTAACGGAAGCGCAGCAGAAAACATACACACACAATTTGGATGAATTGCGCAGTAAGGTTGATGACCGAGATGTGGACGTACTGCGTTGGCAGACAATCTTGGCGAAGCAAGGTGGTGGCCTACAAAACATGCGCGATAAACTGGCAGTTTTGGATACGGCTGAAGCGCAGCCATTTGCTTCTCAAATGTTGATGGCAGATTTGCAGGAAACGTTGGATGCTTTTGCGCCCTTGGTTGCGGAGGAAGATATTGCATTGCAGCGTTGGCAGAAGAAATATGCCGATTCTCAGGCGGCGATTGCAAAACATAGTAAATGGTTTGATGATCGCGTTGAGCCAGTTGAGGGCTGGCTGAATCTTAATTTACAGATTAAAGCACGTGAGCGATTTAATGTTTTGTCTAAATTGCTACCCGAAGAAGATGTGAAAGTTGAAAAGTGGGGTGACAAATTAGCGGAGAGTGAGCGTATCACTGGTAGTATGCAAGATCGATTGCGCAATGTCATGAAACTCGAACATATGTCGCGTGCAGATATTGCTCGCGCACGTGAAACGATAGACAATCTTGATCTTATTGGCGGACTTGAGGAGTCGCGTGATTATTATGAGTCCGGCCTACGTGGGCATGAAAGTTATAACGCTGATTTGCGCGATAAATTACAGGCTTTTAATAGAGTGGCGCCAATTACAGATGTGATGCAGAGTGATTTGCGGCAGTTTACTCGTTTGCTAGGTAGTGAAGATGAGGAAGGTAAAAAATGGCGTGCAAAAAATGCTGAATACGAACGGCTGCACTCAAGCTTAACCGTATTAGACCAGAAGTTGCTTATTTCTACAGCTACTGAGGAAAACTTTAAGCTAATAACCACTTTAATTGGGCACAACGATGAAGATGTAGTTCGTTGGCGAGATAAACTGGATAAGGTGCGCGTGATCGAGAAGGCACTAGATCCTTTGGAGCGAGCAGAGCCGATACCGGCGGATGCGCAAGATTTTCTTGATCAGTTAGCTGATTTGACCGGTAGTCGGGATGAGCGTTTCCAACGTTGGCAAGAAAAGGTTAAGCGAGTTGAAGTATTAAAAGGCGGTCTTGGTGTCTTAGACGGCGCTTATGTATTGCCACAAGGTTCCGATGAACAGATGACTGAATTATTGAGCTTGGTTGGTTCTGAAGATGAGGATGTAAAAAAATGGAATCCTATTATAGAACGTCTACTTGGTCCTAGTCGTCCTGCTTGGGCCAGTGATTTTGGACGAGATCAGTTTGGTCTGTATGCAGATGCTGTTATCGATGAGGTCAGCTATCGATTCCGTTATATTCCATCTGGTTCATTTTTAATTGGTTCACCCGAGGACCAGCTTGGTCGCGATTATGATGAGGATCAGGTTCCAGTTACTTTAACCAAAAGTTTTTGGATGGCAGAGCAAGAATGCATTCAGTCTTTGTGGGCAGCGTTAATGTATGAGAACCCTTACCCGTCAAAATTTGTCGGTGGTGATCGTCCAGTTGAGCGTGTTTCTTGGTTTGATTGTCAGGTATTTCTAGAGCGCTTAAATGAGCGCTTAGGCATAGGTGCTAAACAGGCCCGTTTGCCAACGGAAGCTGAATGGGAATATGCTTGCCGCGTTGGAAATGAAGCTGCATCGTTTGTTGACGTGGATGGCAACGATACGGACGTTGACATGGTTGCTTGGTATTTTGCGAACGCGAATGAAAAAACGCAATCAGTGAAGGGGCGTGTTTGTAATACCTTGGGCCTTTATGATATGCACGGTAATGTTTGGGAATGGTGTAATGATAATTATGGTGGTTATGCACCTGCCGGTGCTGTTGACCCAAGTGGTGGTGCACAGGACGAATTTGTCGTTCGTGGTGGTAGTTTTTATGATTATGCTGACACTTGTCGTGCGGCAAACCGTTTAGGTATCGATGGTGATATACAAACTATGTATGTTGGCTTTCGTGTTGCGATTAGTTTGGATTACAAAACGGATCTAGATGAAGCAGGTGAGGATCGTGCGCCAACAGATATTGAAGACATCAATAACGACGACGTGGATGATCAGGGGATTGAAGAGCCGATAGCGGTGCTCGGTGTTGAAGATGACATTGACCATGCTGCTGAGGAACCTGAACCAGCCGATGAAGAACACGTCATAAATGCAGATGATGTGGTTAAGGAAGAGGACTTAGAATTAACAGTCAGCGCCGAGTTTGACTAAGTGTTTTAATAATTACCGAACATCTAATTACCAAACTTCGCGGTCGAGTAATCGATAACCGATTGCTTCTGAAATATCTTCTATGTTGACGCCGCTGCGCTTGTCTAAGTCAGCAATAGTGCGTGCAATTTTTAAGACGCGGTCATGGGCACGTGCACTCAAGCCGAGTTCTTCGATGGCTTGATGCAGTAGAGTCATAGCCTCAGGT
>CBDUFM010000359.1:0-4124 GCA_965366325.1 uncultured bacterium | reverse complement strand
TCATGAGGTGGATGTGGAATACAGTGCCTGGGGTGATGCGGACTTGCCGGCATTTCGCCAATTTGTGGTCCAACCCTATTACGTGAGTGGACATATACATGAAATGCACGGAACACAGGATGCTGCTGGGTTGACCTATAGCATTGATTGGTTGTCAGACAGCATTGCATGCTCAGCCGGAGACGATGATTGGTATTTCACTAAAGACCATGTTGCCGTACAAAATCCGCACATGCATTTAAATTTGTGGTTATTTCAGGGCCAAGAGCCACAGGGGCAGACGGAGTTTGAGGTGGTTTTTTCTGACTTTGTGTTTGTGCCTGAATCGGCCATCGTGCGCGAAGCCGAGCCTGCTATTCATTGGGAAATGCAAGAAGGTGCGGGTGCCTTGGTGGCAGATCAGGGTGCGCTGCACTTCGATGCTGTTATAAGTGACGCGAAATGGCAGCAGGATGTAGAACGCGATCATCATATCTATTTCGATGGTAGTCAGGATGCACTGGTGGTTCCACAGCAAGCTGGCTTAGACCTAGTGGGAAACAAGGTTGTTAGTTTGTGGATGCGCAACGATCGCCCAGGTAAACGACTTTATCAACGTCTTGTATCGCAAAAGAACAATTGGACTGACGAAACGGGCTTTGAGATTGTTTATCATCCACAGCGAAATGAATTGCAATTGGTTGGGCAAGGCAGTCGTGTGGCTTATGCGCGTGGGATAGATTTGGATACCAATTGGCATCACATTGCGATTACAGTTATAGGAACGCAGGCACAGATCTATGTTGATGGTATCGCACGGGACATGCACCGATCGGATATTGGTACTATTCAGGCCAGTAGTTTGGATTTGTATATGGGGCGTATGGCTGGTGGGTATGGTGACTTTAAGGGTGCACTTGATGATATACGCATCTATGACCAGGTTCTTAGTGCGGATGAAATATACGATCTGTACATTGAGGGTCTTCACGTAGCGAATTAGTCTTTGTTTGCGCTGCTAAGAGCTAGCATCTGTACATGTCGCGTGTGCAATTCCCTTTAACGATTCGTGAACTGGCCTATCGTGAGATAGAGTCGAGTTATCAGGTGGCTATGCATAGCCACAACTGCTACCAATTTTATTGCGTGCTCCGTGGTGATGTTGAAATGCAGGTAGAAGATCGTTCTTTGCAGTTGGGGCCAGGACAATGTGTCATTGTGCCACCGCATCTTAAGCGCGCGCCGCGCTGTAATGGGCGTGCTCCGCGTTATGTGGTGGCTATGTTTGATGTGCATGATTTTGCTATTAAACGTTTGTGCGATGCGCCAATGAATTTAACCGAAGCGATGTTAGTGCAAATGGATTTACTGGTAGCGGATTTACAGGAGCCGGATCTGAGTAGCGCATTAATCTATCGGCATGCAATTCTATGCCAGTTATTGGTGGATTTACGTAAGCGCATTCGCAAGGGGCGACGAACTCAGCAATTGCCGCGATTGAATGCGTCGGCACGAAATGAAGTCGTCGCACAAGCTGAGGCGTTTATGCGTGCGAATTTACACCTGTCGTTAAATCGTGAACATATAGCACAGGCGGTGCATTTTTCTGCGCCGCATTTGGCGCGCCTGTTTAAATCGAGTTTAGACATGACGATAAATCAACGTCTGACTGAGCTGCGCCTAGACCATGCTAAGCGCCTGTTATTGCAGAGCACCTATTCAATTACGACCATTGCTGGCGAGGTGGGTTTTCAGTCGTTTAGCCATTTTGCAAAACTGTTCCAAGGCGCAGTGGGGATGACGCCCTCCGACTACCGCAGTGGTGGTGGTCGTCGTCTTACCAGCCATTAGCAGAGCTTGTCTTATCAGATGAAATGATCAGATACCACACATAGATGCTCATTATGCGCTAGATATTCATCCACCGTGCGGTATAAATGGGGATCTTAATAGGCTATCCGGTTGAGGAATTCAAATCATGAGCGAAAAGAGCACGCAGAGCGGCCTTAGTGATGTGCGCGTCGGTGTTATAGGCTTAGGCATGGGTAGTGGTCATGCGCGGCGTTTGTTGCAGGGCGAAATACAGGGCGCCTCTCTTGGTGCAGTCTGTGACTTAGACCCTGAACGCTGTGTTGCATTTGCAGATGTACCATCCTATCAGGATGTTGCCGTCTTTTTGAGTGAGGCTGCTATTGATGCGGTCATCGTTGCCACGCCGCATTTTTCACATGTACCGTTAGCCTTGCAGGCTTTTGCGGCTTCTAAGCATGTGCTGGTTGAAAAACCATTGGCCGTCCAAAAGTCTGATTGTGAACGTATTATTCAGGAGGCGGACGCACATCCTGAACTCGTATTTGCAGAAATGTTTAATCAGCGTACCAATCCCTTATATATTAAATTAAAACAATTAATTGACGATGGTGAGTTGGGTGAGTTGCGTCGCATAAACTGGATCATAACGGATTGGTTTCGTACAGAATCCTACTACGCCAGTGGCGGTTGGCGGGCAACCTGGCATGGTGAAGGCGGCGGTGTATTGGTGAATCAATGCCCACATAATTTGGATTTATTGCAATGGCTCTGCGGTATGCCGAGTAAATTGCGCTCATTTTGCCACCTAGGAAAGTACCATGATATAGAAGTTGAAGACGAAGTGACTAGCTATTTGGAATATCCAAATGGAGCGACC
Source organism: uncultured bacterium (assembly GCA_965366325.1). Classification (GTDB taxonomy): domain Bacteria; phylum Planctomycetota; class UBA11346; order UBA11346; family UBA11346; genus JANQLF01. The sequence goes on along the minus strand of CBDUFM010000359.1, from coordinate 1,456 downwards.
GGCATTTTTGTGACCTCTACGGGCGAGGCGCCAGGTACCAATCGTTTAGAAATAATTGGTGAACGTGGCAAAGTCGTGGTTGAAAATAATGCTATACAATGGACGCGCAACGAAGTGCCAATGAGTGACTTTAGTCGCGACACGGAGCAGCGCTTCGGCGGTCCAGCAACGTGGGATATATCAATTCCGGTGGCGGCTAACGATTCAGAACACAAAGCCGTGCTCCAACAATTTGTATCTAGGATTCAAGGTGTCGGTACCTTGGTTGCTGATGGGCGCGAGGGTATCCATTCGGTGGAATTGGCGAACGCCATGCTCTTGTCATCGGAATTGGATAAAACTATCGATTTGCCGATGTCGAGCGCGGAGTTTTCAGCATTATTGGAAAAACTGATAGCGCAGTCGCCCAAGACACCAAGTAAAGAAGTGTAACACAAATATATAGATCGTAATTCAAACAATGACAGTTGTGAATAAATCACAAGGAGTATGTATGGCATATTTAACGGGTTTTGCAGATGAAGCAGCCGTAAAAATCGAAGACCAGATAAAGGCGACCAAGGCTTTGGGATGGTCATGGATCGAATCACGAGGCGTGGGTGGAAAGAACATCCATGATATTAGTGATGCGGATTTTGATAAAACATGTGCGGCTTTAGAAGAAGCTGGTGTTGGGATTAATTGTTTTGGCTCTGCAGTAGCTAACTGGGCAACCAAAATAGATGAACCCTTTGACGTGACGCTGGAGCAAATTGAGCGGGCGATTCCGCGCATGCAGCGCTTGAATTGCAAAATGATTCGCATCATGAGCTTTGCGGTACTGAAGGACGCTGATGGCAATCCATTGGCCGAACAGATGCTTGAAGAGCGCTTTAGTCGCCTGCGTAAGATTCAATCTTTATTCGCTGACGCGGGTATGACACCGGTGCATGAAAACTGCATGAACTACGGTGGTATGGGCTGGCGTGAAACATTGAAGATGATTGAGCAGGTGCCGGGATTAAAATTGGTTTTTGATACGGGGAATCCAATATTCACGGCGGATAATAGGTCGTCTGATGCGAACGCGCGTCAAAGTGCTTGGGAATTCTACGAGAATGTAAAAGAACATATTGCATATGTGCATATCAAAGATGGCACCTGGAATAATGGCAAAACAGTTTATTCCTTCCCCGGTGAAGGCGATGGTGATGTGAAGCGCATTGTTAAAGATCTCCTCGATAATGGCTATCAGGGCGGCTTCTCTATGGAGCCACACATGCAAGCTGTATTTCATGAAGATGCTCCTGAGGCAGAGAAGGATCAGGCACGTCTTGATAACTATATAGAATACGGGCGTCGTTTCATGAAATTAATGGATGAACTTGGTCATCCATGGTCAGCTGCAACGGAAACGGCGCCAGAGGCAGCTTTCGCATTGAAATAAAAGGCGTTTACTATCTGTGGCATGCATTGT
>CBDUFM010000358.1:0-4129 GCA_965366325.1 uncultured bacterium | reverse complement strand
TCCACCTGTTCGGCATTGAAGCAAATCATATCGATGGTCACGTCAAAGGACGAGCCATTTAAAACTGCCGACAAAGAGCCCGGTTCATTGCGGTCGGCATAAATTTGATCGACCTCATCGGGGACATTGCCGTGTCCGCGATTCAAAACGGTCAGCCGATGCCCAGCCTTGAGTAATTCGCTCACGATGGGTGTGCTGATAGTGCCGGTGCCGCCAAGAATTAATATATCCATGCTTCTATCCTATCTAAAAGTCCTCAAAATAAAGACTTCTTCGTGCTTTGTGCTGCTGCTTGGTGAGTCTGAAATGCGCTAGGTGCGCAATGGATCTGCCCTGTGAGCGACTAACATAGTGTAGGCCCCTTTCTGAAATGCATGGGAGACGGGCTCCTCCCTGACGAGGATACCCTGCTCTCGTATTTCCTCTATGACTGCTTGAAGAAAAGGAGGTTTTTGGTGGGCTAAATTGAGCAGTGGGTAAACACGCACTTCTTTAGCTACCGTACACAGATTTATGAGTGAGCGTACATGCGCATCCTTGGAAAGATGATCACTATAAAGAAAGAGAAGGTGAGAGCAGAGGGCAAGGTCGAAGCTATTGTCATCAAAGGGTAGGTCTGGCAGGGAGCCCTCTCTATAACGGCCTGCTGCTTTTCCGGCACTGAAGTCTCGTAGAAAGCGTTGCATGCTTTGCATGCGTAAGTGTCCAAGGTGATAGGGGTCTGTTATTTCTTTCCAGTGAAAATGTTCTCTGTCTATAAGCATTTGCGATACGATTGATTGATAAACGGATTGAATGCGCTCACTAATTTCTGCGCTGTTGTAGCGATAGAGTGGATCCATGGAGGTTACAGATCCGCCCAATGCATTAAGTTCACAGTTGAACGATGCCGGTCCATCGCCACAGCCAAGAATATTTTTACGTAAATCAGCTTCGCTTAAATTAAACATGTTTCTGTATTCGTGAAACGAACGGCCCCAAGGGACAATGTGAGATAAGTGCATAATTAATCCTGCCACTTTTGCTAAAGACAAAGTGTCGCCAGCGTAAAGTGCTCTTTTACGTGAGCCATCTTGCGTAGAGAGGTGAGGATACGAAAAAACCCTACGCAAAGTGGCGTAGGGTTACTAGATAGATCAATAAACAAACGCGCACTATAAAATAGTGTTACTCCAAACGAGGGATGCGCTTTGCCAACTGATCTGAGATAATGTCTGATGCATGATGGGCGAAGAATAGAAAGCGTGTCGATATTGTCAAATCTAAAATACTGTCTGAGTGTACGAAAAAACGCATGCTACCGTCCGATGTAAATCGGCGGCAGCATGCGCGTGTAAGAGCATTCTATGCTAAAAGCGGTGTTTATTTTTTCTTGCTGATCGGATGCGTCGTTGGCAAGGCAGCGGCAATTTTTGTTGCTTCTGGGCTAGTTGCAGCATGCCCCCAACCACCAGCACTTTTGCCGTCGCTGATATCGTTGACTATGTTATCATCTTTGGTGCTGCTAACGCCCGCAGGAACATAATCGAGTTTTAATGCATGGCGTAATTTCCATGCAATGTTGTGGTCTGCGCAAGAGCTATCACCGCTCACGCCCAGGGCGCCAATAATGGTGCCGGTCTCGTCGTATAAGGCGAGACCACCACCAAAGATGTTGACGCCACCAATTTTTCCGCCGACCATTGGGTCGTCACTGAGGCCAATTTTCTCAGAAGAACCGGCATAAGCGATAGCGGTGTTCACGGGGTTGCTGTGTTGTAGGCCATAGAGACTGCCACCTGGTTGAACGGCCGTGAAAAGATTCGCTGTAGACAGCGCGAGCCCCGGTAGGCTAAACGCATTAGCCGTATGCGCCTTTTGTGCGGAAATAACACGGCTACCCGGCCACTGATCACCACGATCATTGCCGCTAAAAGCAACTAACTGAACCACGCCATCACGATCAACAAGCGTCGCCCACATATGCAGTCCAAAGCCACCGTTTTTCTCAGCAACGATTTTCGTAAGCGCAGCTTTAACTGCAGCATGCGTCGGCATTTCACTGGCAGTAAGCACAGTGGAACAAACCAAGCTCAGCACCAGTGCCGCAGCTATAACACATTTATTAAACATAAAATATTTCTATCAGGGTTTAAGAAGCCGGCACGCTATCAACTAAACCAGTAGAAACAATTCCAATATTGGGTTTATTGGAAAGTGGACGTTTTAATTTTCTTGTGTTTTATATATCGAATAATACTGTGCTGTTCTGTCATGCAGCGGGCAACCCGCACCTATAACAGCGTGGCATCAAAAATGATTCAGTTTGAAGATTTTACTCAACTCCTTAATGAGCTGTTGGCTCGATTAAATGGTGTCGAAGTCTTACACGTATCTGGTGATTCGGATATGCTGTTGTGGGAATTGTCAGTGAAAGATAGATTTTCATTAGAAATGTTAGATGGCTGCGCATGCGGTGCTAATATACCTTTTAGACCAAAGGGCGGGGACGGTAGGGTGAAAGATTGGGATGATCTCTGTCTTGAAGATGAGGTGTTTTTACTTTATACGAAGAGTTTTAATAGGAATACAGCTGAAGCACTGCAGTCTTTTATTTATTTTGCGATGTTTCTCAATGGGGATTTGTGCAAGAATGATTGTTTAGCTCAAGAGAAATGCGATGAGTATTATGCTATCCTAAATGAAGACGATGGTTTAGAGCATGTAGATATAGACGACGCTGGGGATGAGGAAGATGAATTAACAGATGCGGACATAGACTTTATGTGTTCGATTAATCCACTTGAATTTGATAATAGTTTTCTCGCCTATCCGCAATTGAAAAGAGCTAGGCGATTGAGGTCGGACTGGGATCGTTTGGATTTTACAAATAGATTATTGGTTGTATTGGGCGCCTTACGTAAAAAACAATCAGATGACGTTGTTTATAATGCTTTGGAGCGATCGGTCATATTACTTCACGAAAGCTTTACTGGCCATGACAGAATGTCTGATGCAGAGGCTTACAGTAAGCAGAATGTTTTGAGAGAGCTTATTGATGCGTTGGAATAATAGTGTCAGAAATAGCTTTAATTATTGCGGCTCATGCGCGCGGGACGCACGCGGACCCAGGATTGAGAATGTGGGTGCGCGATTCCACCGCTAGCACGGAGTGGGTTGAGGGAGCCAGCGAAGCGAGGCTCCCTAGTTGTGCCGTAGTAAGTGTGGAAAGGGGTTGGACTCGAACCACGGAGCGGGTAGTCCACGTAGTGGACCAAAAGCCATGAATTATGGCTTTTGCCGCGTAGTTTGGCGAGTCCCGCGAGCCAAGCACCCGCAAGGGTGGAGGCGAATGCATGCATTCGGTTTGCTCTAGCAAACTTCGAGTCCTCTACTGTGCTAGCAAAGAAAAAACCCTGATCAGAAGATTAACTTCCGATCAGGGTTTTATTTTGGTACGGATGAGAGGACTCGAACCTCCACGTCGTGAGACACTGGTACCTAAAACCAGCGCGTCTGCCAATTCCGCCACATCCGCGAACGAGCGACAATGTGCCGAGAAATCTGATTTATCAACCTCTTGTTTGTTTCGAGGCTCCGCCTCGGGCTCCGTGCTTCGCGTTGTACCCTCAAGGGGCAGCTACTCGTTCGTATTTTTGTTCCGCAGGCTACACAAAAATTCCGTGAGTACACGGACCCTCTCTGGGTGCGAGCAGATTACTTACTGGAGCGCATTGTAGTTCCCTGGGTGCGCCAAATTCCGATTCGGCATTTTTGGTGTTGATTGGAAAGGTGGCTTACTCATGGAGAATGCAGCGCTGCGGGTCAGAGCTGGGCGTTAAATGACTAACGTAAATCCAATGCCGATACGGAGTACCGTCAAGCGGCATAATATTCAGCGCAGCCAGGGGGCACATGTGTAATCACAGGTTTAGCGTCTTGGTCAGAGCCTTCAGCGGAACCTTTTGCAGCGCAAAAGTTTAGGAATCGAGTTAGTGCAGGACCAGAAATAATGCTGCTTGCTGCTCTGATCCGTAGCGTGCGAGGTGACGTTGTAAAAAGCGCGAAGCTAAGGGGCCCGGGGAAGTATTCCCCGAAACAAGTAAGCTCGCACCGAAAAACGGTCCTCAATACTTTGAGGGATTTTAGG
>CBDUFM010000357.1:0-4142 GCA_965366325.1 uncultured bacterium | reverse complement strand
CCAAAGACGTATTCAACGCCCTCACGCTCAAGGCATCTTATGACTGCTTCACCGCCAGAGGCGAAGTTTTGTGACATGGGGTACTCCTGTTGCGAAATAAAATCCAAAGATTGGCAAAAAAACGACAAACTAGTCACGTTTACCTTTTTGGGTCGACAAACTTAGCCAAAAAATTAGCATGTCTAGACAAATATCCCGAATTGATGATCGAAAATGGACTAAAATATCACAAAGTGCTATTTTCGGTACAGTGACAGCGTCAAAAAACGACAAAAATTGTCAAAGTGGCTGTTTTGGCCTCTCTTGAGAGGCGCCTATCTAATGCTTTTGTTGGATAAACTGTGACGTAGCATGCCTGTAGAACTTATGTTACGTCAATCATTCCTTGCACTCTTACTCATCTGTGGCTTGACGCTCAGCCTCTTGGCCGAAGAGCAGGCACAGGATCTCTTGCTGCGCGCACAGGCTGGTGACGTCGAGGCTCAAATGGAAATGGCACAACGCTACCTCGAGGGTAAGGGTGTGCCGCGATCCGAGCAGCAGGTCAATTGGTGGCTGCGCCAAGCCGCCGACGGTGGTTATTTGTTAGCACAGTTAGCGCTCGCGAATCGTTATATGCATGGCATGGGTATCGAGGTTTCCGAATCAGATGCGCTGTATTGGTATCGCGAAGCATCCAAACTTGGCAGTGGCGAAGCGAAGTATCACGTGGCGATGATGGGCCTTAAAAATAATAAAGTTACAGATGATGCGGTGATTGCGGAATTAATTGCCTCGGCAGATTTAGAATATGCACCAGCAGCGTATCAATTAGGCCGGCTTTATGCATTGGGGCAGGGCTTTGAGCAGTCCTATGCACAAGCGCAAGAATGGTATTTAAAATCAGCGGCATTAAAATATGGTCCGGCCTGTTTTGCACTTGGTGAAATTTTTGATATTGGCCTCGGGGTTGTGGCCTCACCGCAGTTAGCCTTATATTGGTATCGGCGCAGTGCGGAATTAGATTACGCACCGGCTCAAGCGACATTGGGCACCTGGTACATGCTTGGTGAGCATGTACCGATGTCAGCGCTTGAAGCAGGTAAATGGTTTCGCCGTGCGGCTTATCAGGAAAATGCAGATGCCTGTTTTGCTTTAGGTGTCTTGTATGAAGAAGGCCGCTTTGTTGAAGGTTCTAAAGATGTTGCCAAATACTGGTATTTATTAGCAGCAAAACAGGGGCATCCAGATGCACAATGTGCTTTGGGATTGATGCAAGTTAACGCAGATAAATTAATTGAGGGCGTGGATCAAATTGCCGAAGCAGCTAGCGCTGGAAATGCGCGCGCGCAGGTAGAACTAGGGAAGGTATTTGAATTAGGTTTAGGGCGTGACGAATCAGTGACAGAAGCCTTTGTCTGGTATCGCCAGGCCGCAGATCAAAGTGACGCTGAAGGTCAATACCAATTAGGTCGTTGTTACCAAGAGGGCATCGGTGTGGAAGCAGATCCAGCCCTTGCATTAAATTGGTTTACCGAGGCAGCGCGCCAACAGCATAGCGCAGCACAACGCAGCATCGGTTTGTTGTACTATTATGGCCAAGCCGGCAAAGATAAAGATTTAGAAACTGCCTTACATTGGATGCGCCTCGCCGCTGAATCAGCAGATGTGCAGGCGCAATTTTATTTGGGTAATATTTTACTCGAAGAGAAAAAATATTTAGAAGCACGTCATTGGTTCCATCATGCTGCTGAAAAGGATTACGTGGCCGCTCAGTTTGAATTAGCAGAGCTCTGGGAATTGGGCAAGGGTACGGAGGCTAATGTGTCTAAGGCCTTGTACTGGTATCAACGAGCTGCCGATGCAGGGCATATGGATGCGGCTGCTTCAATTAAGCGCCTACGTAGCAGCGAGGAATAATGTTACGCCTAGGCTACAGTGGCAGTGGGCTAGGCAGATTCGCAAACAATCCTTTTGGGACAATTGAGACACGGATGAACAACGTATCACATTTTTTATTGGTTTTCGGTAGCAATTTACAAGGATTCATCGAAGATTAGCAGCGATGGCAGATGTAATTACAAGTCGGTATAAGATAAACTATAAGACCCTTGCATGTGTGCAGCGAATCTGCATACATAAGCCTATGCAAGTACATGGGTTGCGATGAGCGACGATCCACGAGACGTGTTTGATGAAGCGGATTCTGCAACAGATTCCGAAACCTCTGAGTTTTCAACTGATGGGCCATCTACCGCTGTTTATTTACACCAAGTCAAATCAGAACTAGATACTGATTATTATGGCAAGGACCATAAAACAGAACGTATCGGTGCCTATAAGATAAAAGATAAATTAGGCGAGGGTGGCATGGCGATGGTTTACCGTGCATCGCAGATGTCCACCGAGCGGGAGGTCGCCGTCAAGGTGGTGAGCCTGAAGGGCGGCACTCGTAATGACATGGCGCAGCAGGTCTTCCGCGAAGCCTCCGCGTTGGCGATGATTGACCATCCTAATGTGATTTCTTGTTTTGGTTTTGGTGAAGACAAGGGGCGCATGTACATGGCCTTGGAAATTCTCAACGGCAAGGACTCGCACGACCTAATTGCCGATGATGGATTTAAGCCATTTACCATGGAAAAATTATTTGATATATCCTTGCAAGCGGTTGCGGGTTTTGAAATGGTTTTCAAAGCGGGATTTATTCACCGCGATATTAAACCAGCGAATATTTTTGTTAACAATGATGGCGTTGTAAAAGTTGCTGACTTAGGCTTGGCCTGGAAGGGCGCCGATGTTAGCTTGGAAAATGTTAAGTCTGGTGCGCTTGGCACGCCTTCGTTTATGTCGCCTGAACAAATTCTAGATGAAGTCGAATTAGATGTGCGTTCTGATTTGTACTCTATGGGCGCAACCATATTTTTCTATGCCACAGGTCGTACGCCCTATATCGGTGACGACCCGATGGCGGTTATGCGCCAAGCTCTGGTCGATAATGTGCCAGATATGCGCGATTTTAATCAAGCAGTGCCAGAGGGCCTGTGTTTGATCGTGCATAAGGCAATGCAAAAAGATCGTGAAATGCGCTATAAGAATTGGCGCCAAATGCACGAAGATTTAAGCGCAGTGCGCGATGGCAAAGAGCCAGTGCACGCTGAAGTTGTCAACGAAATGCAGCAGATGATTGAGGAGCAGGGTGCTTTTGTTGCAGAAAAGGGCGGCAATACCAACGCGATTGTTATTGGGGTATTTGTTGCGGTAGTCTTGGCGGTTATTGCCTATGTGGTTTTAAACGGCAGTGTCGAAGATGTGGCAGATGATCCCGTTGTTGTTGATGTCGGACCGCAGCAAGATGAAATCTCTATTTTTGATTTAGCTGGGCTCAAAGCCAAGGGCAATGCATCAGTCCATTCAGACCATTTAAGTCTCAATGGTGGTGTCTTAAGAAGTGAGCAAACAGCAGCTCTGATCCAGGGCATAAAGGCGTCAAATGTGTTTAGTGTTGAATTGGTGCTTACGCCAGTTAATGCAACCCAGGATGGACCGGCGCGGATTGTGACGTTTTCTAAGACATACGCTGCACGTAATTTTACGATTGCCCAAGATAAAGATGCTTACGAAATTCGTGTGCGTACGAGCACAGCGTTAAGTGGCTTGCGCCCACGTTTTGTTGTGTCGGGTGTGGTGAGCCCCAATGAGGAACAGCATTTGTTGTTTGTTCGCGAAGATGGTTTTCACGTATTATATATTAATGGCGCTGAGGCATTTCGCACCGAAGTATTTGGGACCATCAGTAATTGGGATGAAAGCTTCCCGCTTTTGCTCGGTAATGATGTAAAGAATTCATCGCCATGGTCTGGAACAATTCATCGCATGTATTTCATCCATAAATCAATGGATGCGGCGGCCGCACAGGCACGCTATCAGGCGTATTTACAGTCAAAATAGTCAGTTGACCATGCCATGCTGCGTTGCTTGGGCTGTTGGATTCAAAGGGCATCTATTCCAGAGGCAGCTAGTTCAGTACTGCGTGCATAGCTGCTGTCACGGATACGTATCTTATCCTCTTCATAGTGGGATGTCTGCATCAGGTGGGCTGCAGCTACACTAGGTAGACCAGTTAAAGCAGGCTTTTGCGAAGTGAGAATAAGCTAAGCGGCTTA
>CBDUFM010000356.1:0-4159 GCA_965366325.1 uncultured bacterium | reverse complement strand
CGAAGCGATTGTCGTCTTTGATTTCGAAAGCGGTAAATTCGTTGAAGCCAATAAGGCCGCTGAAAAATTATTTAAGCTACCGATGGCAGAATTACTCAAGCTTGGACCAGCGGAACTGAGCCCAGTCACCCAAGAAAATGGTGAACCCTCACAGGCCTTAGCACAAAAACATATTCAAGCCGCCCTTCACGAAGACAGCTCGCCATTCGAATGGCAGCACATCGATAGCGACTATAATATTATTAATTGTGAAATCCGCCTGCAACCGGTCGCGGACAAAGGCCGGCGCCTCATTCGTGGCACAATTTCCGATATTGGCGAACGAAAAGCCACCGTACAAACTATTTTAAACAATGAAGAAAATTTACGCATTACACTAAACTCTATTGCCGATGCCGTTATTGCTACCGATACCCAGTTACGCATTACACGCATTAACCCAGTTGCTGAGCAGCTCATCGAAACCAGCGCCGACTATTGTATTGGCAAGCCATTAGATGAGCTCCTCAGCCTCAATAATTTACACAGTCATCAACAGATCCCACTGCAGCAAGTGTTATTCGACATTGATGCGGCCCCAACGCAAAACACCTTTATTTTAATTTCAAGTTCAGGCCAAGAGCTCACTGTTTCCTGCAATGCGTCACCAATTCGCAGTGTAGGTGATAAGGAGATTGGAACTGTATTCGTGCTCCGTGATATTACCCAACAACAAGAGACAGAAAACCAATGACGCCAAGCGCAAAAAATGGAAAGTATTGGACAACTAGCTGGTGGCATTGCGCATGACTTTAACAATATGCTCGCCGGCATTTTAGCCACCAGTGAATTATTAGGTCTTCACCTCAAAGACGAGAAGCTGCAGACGTACATCCAAACCATCGTCGACACGTCGCTACGCGCGGCTGACCTAACCCAACAACTACTTTCCTTCTCACGCAAAGGGAAAATAGAGTCCAAACAATTAAATATACACTCCATCATCAACAACGTCCTCGTTTTACTAAATCGCAGTATCGATAAACGCATTGCCATCAAGACGGATCTGCGCGCTGCCCAAGTGCATGTCAATGGCGATCAAAGCCAATTAGAAAGCGCCCTCCTTAACCTTGGTATTAATGCCCGCGATGCGATGCCCAACGGTGGCACGCTCAGCATTCGCACCACCAACGTCGATCTCACTGAAGCAGACTGCAGCAACAACGCCTTTGATATTGTACCAGGAAATTTTATACGCATCGATGTCGTCGACACCGGCACTGGCATAGATGCGGGGATACTCTCACATATATTTGAACCATTTTTTACCACCAAAGGCATCGGTGAAGGCACTGGTCTCGGACTCGCTGCAGTCTACGGAACCACCTGCGGCCATCGCGGCATGATTCAAGTAAATAGTGACTCCGATAGCGGATCAACCTTTTCTATCTATTTACCATCCGCATCAAAAACCGATAATTATACACCCAAAAAACAAATGCGCCTCATAGCCGGTACTGGCAATATTTTAATTATAGATGACGAAGAGACTATTCGTAATACAACTGCCAATTTATTAAAAAACATTGGCTACACGGTTATGACTGCTGAAAACGGCAGCACCGGTATTGATCTGGTACGCAAAAATCCTGAGCATTTTCAAGCCATTATTCTAGATATGATAATGCCCGATATAAATGGTCGCGAAGTTTACCATAGCATCAAATCGATAAACCCGACGTTAAAAATTCTCATAGCCAGCGGCTTTGCTCATGACAAAGACATAAGCGACCTACTTGAAGCAGGCGCCAATGATTTTCTTCAAAAGCCATTCCGCTTTCATGAACTCAGCCGCATACTCGCTGAAATAATTAATAAAAACTAAACGCGACTAGTTTAAGCAGATGCAGCCTGCCAACCCGCAGACAGCTGCTGGGACAGGGCCGCTAACAGAGCCTCATCCGCCGATTCCGCAATGTTTTCATTTTCCTGATCATCAACGCTATGATCATAGAGCTCACGCGCCTTCACTGACTGATCATCCGCATCCAGCCATTCGGTATAGCGATAACGATCGGTGCGCATCGTATAGCCCATCACAGCATGCCGTGGATACTGACTAAACGCTGCTTGTTTACCCGCTTGATCGGGATTTTTCATTAATGGTACAAAGCTTTGTCCTTCGCAGTGAGCCGGAACAGCGAGACCGCTCAGTTCACACAGGCTGGGGTACATATCAACAAATTCCACCAGACGGTCAGTAGCATTGCCCTGCATCCCCGGCACCCGTGCAATTAATGGCGCTTGCGTATCTATTTCAAAATTAGAATGCTTACACCACGAATTATGCTCACCAAGTTTCCAGCCATGGTCACCCCATAAAACAATAATCGTATCATCGTAGACACCCAATTGTTTCAGGTGCGCAATGACTTTACCCATTTGTGCGTCCATATAACTCACACAGGCACTATAACCATGAATTAATTGTCGCGCCAAAGCTTCCGGCACTGGCCCTTCCTTGGGCACCGCAAAATACCCGCGCAATTCACCAAAATCAGCAAGGGAGTACGTGGTTATCCCTTTTGGGAAAAACGGATTTTTAGCTAAGGGCAATGAATCTGCATCATAAAGGTCCCAATAAGCCTTGGGTGCATTAAATGGCAAATGTGGTTTATGAAAACCAAGAGCGAGAAAAAACGGTTTATCACCTTGGCTCAAGCGGTCCAATTCCTGCATCGCTGCCTGCGCATCTTTACCATCATGATAGGCATCATCTGGCACGTCTGCTGCTTCAAAGGCTGGCCCTAAGCCACGCCGCTTATCACCAGCAGCCTCTCGCTGCATATCACCTTCTTTAATCGTTTCGATAGCTTCATCCGTTAAATATCCACGGCCCTGCCAATCGCCCTTGGATTGAAACGGCTCTTTACTCCAGCCCTGTAAATCGTCTTTAGCGTGATGATAAATCTTGCCAACGGACACCGTCTCATAGCCATTGTTTTTAAAATGCTCTGGCAAACTAAGCACATCTGGCATAGCTTCACGCAATGATGTTTCTAAATTATGCACACCTGTGGTATCGGGCCGACAACCTGACAAAACACTCGCACGTGAAGGCCCACAGATAGCCTGCTGACAATAGGCGCGCTTAAACACCGTTCCCTCGGCAGCCAAGGCATCAATATTGGGCGATTGAATCCACGGCACCCCATAACAACCGAGCTGGGTACGCAAATCATCTACCGCTATAAACAAGACGTTTTTCTTAGTCATCGTTTTTACTCCACGTTCAAGGAGGCCTGAGCATAATAGCGTTTAGATGCAAGGAAATCAAACCATTGGTCTACTCATCCAGCACACAGAAATCATGCTGTACACAGCGTCCGTAAGTAAACGACTGAACTGCTCAGGACAAGAGCTGCATATATTCACGCGGGCCCATGCCATAATGCTTTTTGAATTGGCGACTAAAACTACGGTGATCACTATAACCAATATGTGCAGCAATTTGCTTAATCAGCATTTGGCCCAATAAACTTTTGCCCATTTCCATGCGCAAGCGGCAGACGTAATCCATCGGCCCGCAATCATGGTGTCGATGAAAACGCTGGCGTAAGGCATCGGGCTGACAGGCGCACAAGGTCGCTAAATCATCAATGCACCAATCGCGCGCTGGCTCAGCGAGTACTGCTGCACGTATCGCATTCATGTCTTCGCGTTGATGATGCTGTAACGCATCCGCACACCACAGACTAGCACAAAGTACCTGTATCCGCGCTAACACTTCACCAAACGGAGCATCCGATGCATCGGTACGCATGACGCGCATTAATTCCTGCACCCGTCTTTCAACAACCTGCTCCTGTGTAATTGCCAGCACTGGTGACAGCGGATCCATTTGTAAAGCATCAATTAAGATATCAGCAATAGTACCAGACACGATGAACCACGACTCACACATGGGTCCGCCGTCATAGCTCAAGCCGTATTCTTCACCCGGACAGCGCAGGTAGCAGGCCGGCCCACGAAAGGACCACTCCCGCTCAGCATGCCGGAATCGGCCACTGCCTTCCCAAATAATATTAATCGAATGGGTTCGGTCCTTGCGCTGGTTAGTCGCATAACGCCAATCACAGGCCTCCTGCAACCAACGACTGCGATGCAGCAAGATCACGTG
>CBDUFM010000355.1:0-4159 GCA_965366325.1 uncultured bacterium | reverse complement strand
CTACTGGCCACTGCTATAACCTTGCCGTCGCTATTAAATAACGGTGAACCAGATGTACCCCCTGATAAACTAGCAGAATGTTGGATCAAAACATTATTTTTTGCTTCGGCACTGCGGCCCTGGTAATCAGAGACGCGCCCTAACCATCCATGCTTAAACGTAGCAAGTGCACCTTTATAGGCTGTAGCCGCTCCGCTTTCCTGTTCTGCTGCATCTTGTAAATATTGTTTTTGTAATTCACCGGGAAATCCAATGGTGCCCAATTCACTACCCGCAGCCAAGGCAAATAATTCTTGGTCATTTGCAAGTGGTAAGGCTGGCCAGTCGACAGCCTTACCCTGCAAATCCATTTCTATGATGCCCACATCTGGTGAACTCAAAGTAACAAATAATGGATTATGGGCGGCACGTTTAATCGCATACACAGCACCAGTTTCATTTTGGATGAGCAGGCGTTTCGGCATCGAGCGCAGTAACTGCACCACATGGGCGTTAGTTGCCAGCGTGCCTTGATCATCTATAGCGAAGGCCGTCCCAATACCCACGGTTTCTGTTTGTGGATTGATCGCGACCACCAAAAACAAACCCGCCTTATACTGTTGATAAAGCCGCGCCCATTGTTGCTCGGCTTTTTTTATCTGCTCCTCATGAATATGCAGTGGCTTCGCGGAGATTGATTGACTAAGTTCTGCAATCCGCTGCTCAGCGCGGCGTAGCATGGCCTGATTTTTCTCTGTGTTCCCCAAACCATCTTTGATGGTTTTTTCTAAGTCTGCTATAATGCGTCCCTGGTTTTCTATTTTTTCAAACAACAATTTCATTTCGAGCATAACTGGCTTATTTTGTTCAGGCTCTGCTACCTGGTTGTCAGCAAGCTTTGACTGCACATGGCGCTCAGCTTCTCTGGGCTGATGCCGTGGGTCTGCCGCCGATGGCAGCGTACGCGTTTGCAGATAAACAATTGTCGCCGTGAGCAGCAAAACCAAGAGTAAAGCACAGCGCGACAACCACGATCCACCTTGTGCAGCGCTTGATTGCGAAGGCGCAAGACCCAGATCCACAGCAGCTTCAGCCGCCAACAAAGTACTCGCATCTGCTGCGATAATCCGCGCCTGTAAACGTGGCCCATGAGGACCTAAACGTAATTCGTCTTTTTCTGAAATAGCCATATCAGCCTGAACACGCTGCCCATTTACAAAGACACCATTCTTCGGATCTAAGTGCTTAATCATTAGGTGATCATCTTGAATACATACATGCAGGTGCTGTGTCGATAATTCAGCGTCATGTTCAAATACGACATCATTTTCACGTCCACGCCCAACACATACCGCCTCTTGATCGAAACGCTTTTCATAGCGACGTTGGTCATGAATTATACGAATGATTATTGAGGAGGCTGTTTGCATGGCGTTAATCGGCTGCGCTGATTGTGTCCCTTTATCTGCGATAAAGCAATACATAAAAAAGGCCTGCCATTTATTAAAATGGCAGGCCTATGTTGGTATGCTGTTTATTTATTCAAAGTCGAAATCATCTTCTAGGTCGAGCGAGTCTTCTTCCTCTTCCTCAGCAGGTGCTTCCTCTTTAACCATTTCTTCTTTGGGCGCTTCTTCTTCGATTTCAAAATCTTCAACTTCTACGTCGAGTTCTTTTTCAACCATTGGCGCTTCTGGTTCTTCTTCGGCTGCTTCTTCAATCTCAATGTCTTCGACTACGATTTCTGCATCTTCTTCGGCCGCTTCTTCCATGACCTCTTCAGCTGCTTCTTCGCTTACTTCCTCGGCCGCTTCTTCTGACTCTGCTTCTTCAACTTCTACGATTTCAGGTTCTTTTTCTTTTTCAGCAGCTTCTTCACGTGCTTTTTGGCGAGCATTTTCTTTAGCTGGTGAGCGCACCTCATGCATGCGATTAAGTTCTGCACGCGCATCGCGTAAGGCATGTTCGCCCATTGGTAACGGTGGCAGAATAAAGGTGATGTCGTCACGTTCAGCTTGGCGGCGTGCCTTGCTACGATCCCAGCTTGGGTTTTCTTCTAATATCGCATCAGTATGTGCCTCGATTGCACGTAAACGTGCTGCTTCAATTAAAACGCGCCAAGCAGCAAACTGCTCGTCAATCCGTTTAATGCCGTCTTCAGTTAAATCATAATTTAAAAGGCCTTGAGCCTTAGCTAAGTCGCCAGCAATTTCATTAAAGTGCTCGCGCTCTAACAAGTTTGGATAAGAAATTTGTTTGCGCAGCTCAACCAATGCTTGGTGCAATTCAGCGATCTCGGCTTCTTCTGGTAAAACACCTTGGTCCTGTAGCGCCACATCGCCTTCGACTGCCTTCTCGCCTTTGCTACGCTCAGGGTTGGTGAGCATCGGACCGCGACGGCCAAGTTCTCCAGCCATCACCCGGATATTTACATTGGTCAAAAACTTGTGCACTTTCAGCCATAAGGGCTCAGCACGACTAAAGTTTCGTTGGTCCGTAATATATTGTACACCGTAGGCAGGAATGATCTCGTCAACCAAGTCCTTACTAGTCATGGTTTTACGTCGATCTTTTTCTGAACGATCGGCAGCTTCTGGCTTACTGGCCCAGATTTGACGCAGGCTTGGCGGTAAATCAGCAAGCGCTTTATCATCGATTTCTTTGTTTTGACCCTTGGCAATGGCTGCCTCAGACCACGCACCGGTCTCCGCTACGCTCTGTTCATCTTGTAGACTGAGGTCGCTATCTGCATCAGCAGCGACCAAATTCATACCAGATCCAGCAACACAAAGCATTGCTGATATTGCACTTACACGAAATACGCGAGATCTAAACATGAGCTCGTTCTCCATACGGCCTGATGACCTAAGGCCAGTCGGGCATACTAGTAGTGACGGAAGGGGCGCACAAGCAACGGTAAGCCATAGTCCACAGAGCCTGTCGCACACTCTCGCAGGCATGCACAGCGTAAATAGCAGGGTCCGCGCCGCCGTCTTTGATTGCCTACGTCGATTTTCTCTAAGAGTACGCCCATGGATAATTTTATAGCGGTCGTCTTAGCCGTTTTACCGGTCATGATCCTGATCGGCTCAGGCCTTGGGCTGCGCCTCCTGCGTTTACTGAGTAATGCTGGATCCGCAGAAATGGGCAAGGCCGTCTATTGGCTGGCTCTACCGTGTTTTTTGTTTACCAAGCTCGCAGCCGGTGATCAGGCGAGCCCACCATGGATTGGTTTGGGAATCGCAACGCTGTGCTACGGCGCTTCGCTGGCCTTGGTCCTCTACAGCTGTCGTCATTTATCTCCTGCCATCCAAGGTAGCTTGGCCACGATGTCCTATCGCGCTAACGGCGCCTTTGTCGGTTTACCAATAGCGATACTGCTCATCGAGAACGGTGTCTGTGATCCTGCCTTTGAACAATATTTTTTAATTCTGCTCGCGGGTACGGTGCCTATATTTAATGTTTACTCCGTATTTGGTTTTTTACTGCCACATCATGGCATTGACGCTAAAGCTCTACGTCGCATTGGATTTGGATTAATTAAAAATCCATTAATTTGGTCGTGTTTTCTCGGTCTCTGGTTTTCGCAAATGGGCTGGGGTCAGGCCTTAGAACATAACGTCCTCATGCGTAGCTTTAGTTTGATCGGCCAGGCCGCCATTCCAATGGCCTTAATTATGGCGGGTGCCAGTCTACGCCTCGAAAGCCTACGTGCTGGTGGTAAACATTTCTGGATTTGGGCCGCTTGGAAAATGCTGCTGCTCCCTATTATCGTTTTTGCTATCTGCATTTTATTAGAGGTTGACCAACACACCCTCATGGGCCTCACTATTCTCAGTGCCAGTCCCAGTGCTGTCGCTGCTGTCCCCATGTCACAAGAACTCGGCGGTGATGAGGAAATTTCAGCGGCATCGGTTGTCGTCACCACCATGATTTGTCCGATTTCATTAGTTGCTTTTATTTTATTAGCTCAAGCATAACTGAATGCGCACCTATCAAGAAGTTCAATTAGATGGCTTACTCGCACCAACGCATCACTATGGTGCGTTGAGTTTTGGCAACAAAGCCAGCATGCACAATCAGGGTGTCAGCAGTAATCCACGCGCTGCAGCGCAACAAGCACTTGATAAAATGGCCGTGGTCATGCGCCTTGGTGTAACCCAGTGCATTTTGCCGCCCT
>CBDUFM010000354.1:0-4171 GCA_965366325.1 uncultured bacterium | reverse complement strand
TACCAATGACCTGTGGGGAATTCTCTTTGCCGGCATTATAGGTTGGCAAGACTAACTCAGGCAGCTTTATGGGTTTCTGTGGCACTGGTGTGGGACGCTTATCTTCTGGGACTTTTTCCGGGGCCTTATTCGGGCGCTTACGCCGCTCCCACATGCGCTTACGTTCAATCTGACGTTTGGAATACGGCACAAAAGGATTTACTTCGTTGATATAATAGGCATCAAATTCGTAGATCGGCTCTACCGCTACCTCAATCGTTGCAACCGGCTTTTCGCCATTGGGTAGGGATGGCGGTCCCGTCTGCGCAACGCGATTAGTTGCCATCGCCAGATGTCCCGTTGACCACATCATTAATGCCGCTGTCAACAAACCTGAAAGCTGAGCAATATTAAACATACCTATTGGCCCCTCATGGGTAAGCGTACAGAAGACGTCTGCGGTACGGAAATAGCAAGCACCCGACCATCCGCATGTTTCAAGGTAACGAGACCACGTTTATAAGCCGTCATGGTCCAATTTCCAATCGAATCGCCGAGCTCTATGTGACGCTGTTCCTGACCAACTTGCACCAAAACATAGCCCTGCTCGGCCATCGCCAACTCACCGATAAGCTGCGGGACGGTCTCTGCTTCGCAGGCTGATAGATCCGGCTTGGGCAGCTGTGCCTGCTTTGCAGCATCATTGGCTGGCTCCTGCCCATTACTGCTCGGCTGTGTCGTGGTCGTTGCAGAAGTCGCCGTCAGCGGCAACTGCTGCACCGAAGCCGCAGACTGCTTATGACGCAAATGAAAAGGTAAAAATGGGTTCACCGCATTGACATGGTAATAGGCAAAAGGCTTGATCGCCTGAACAGACACAGAACCCCATAAATCGGCATCACCTTCGGTCTTAGCTAACACTGCTGATTCTGCGAAAGCAAGTTGCGGCGCTGCTTGCAGCGATGACAGTCGCTGGGCAGCCAATAACACGACAAGCATTGCGCCCGCTACCATACACAAGGAAAAGAATTGAGTCCATGAACGTGCATGCTTCATATTCAAAGTCCTAAAACCGCTGTATCGATCCGCCGCCGCGCGAACGACGACCTGCACTTGGCTTAACCGCTTGACGCTCAGCATCGCTCAGGAATTCCATACCTGCCAATTCAAATTCTGCTTCTAATTGCTGAACATTGTCCAACGGCTCTGAGTTTTCACTATTGATCTTTAATCCGCGTAAAATTAATGGAAAATGATCCTTACTAGTCGTCGGCTCAATCGCACGTTTCATATTACTCTGGACGTGGGTTACTAATTTATTCCAATCGTCCACAGTATCCATGGGTACCGTATCCGCTGAATACTGATGCATCAGCCATAAAATATCTTTTAGGGAGCCACGCACCTTCAACACAAAGGGGTATTCACGCAGCAATGGCGGACGACTTTCTGGGCCAGTGACCACAATTTTTCGCTGAACAATAGATATTTCCTGCAAACGATCTGGGGTCGACAAGGCCAACAACATAGCACGCACAATTAATTGCAAGCGTATCAACTCTTCTTTAGCCTGATCCTCTTCAATAATTTGGCCATCACGAAATTCAAAGCCCAGCGATGTTGAGTACTCCTGTACGCGCTTAAACCGCGCCTTATCATTTAAATATTCAACCGCGATATCAAAGACCAAACGGAAATACAAACCCTTCTGCTTGGTAAAATTAGATGGCAAAGCAAATGGACGCACTGGCTTAATGCCCACAGCATTTTTCAGTGACTCGATATTACGTGCCAACTCTTCATTGGCCTCGGACTGGCGACGGATTTCCTTCATCAACGGATATTGTTCTTCGCCTTTATGCTTTTCATACGTACGCAATGCCGACTCAACCGCCTTTGCGCTCTTACCACCATCTGAAACAATAAAGTAGGCCAGCAGGCAAATCGCTGCCACAACGGCGATGCTAATCCACCCAACCTTCATATCCTGTGTCGTATCAGGGCGCATCTGAAACCTCGTCCATCATAGTCGCCACATCCTGTAAAGATGTCTGCTGGAAATCAAAACGAACCTCAAATACAAAGGCTTGGTCATTTTCATGATCAACATCTAACTTGATCACTTTGCTATCTTTAAATAATTTTTTATTCTCAGCCTCTTGCCACTGATTTATATTTTCATACCAACGCTGAAACTGCTGCTGCAATTGTGCAACATCCGCTTTTTTATCTGGCATAACACGGCCGGTCACAATCACACTACCACGATCAATCGCCGTATCATTCTGGATATCGACGGCACCACGTTCTTTGGTGTTTTTGCCTTCATCAATAATGCCCATGGTGGCGAGTGTAATAATCCATAGATCCTGCGGGGCCTTCTCTTTAAACGCGCGTATCGCATTTAACAAATCACGACCCGCATAAATACGACCCGCAATCCCACGAATGTCCTCAAACATGGCATCACGATCACTGCGCAAGCCCTGCAACTGCGCCATTTCGGTTTTACGATCAGCCTCATGCTTATCATATACACGCTTGGCATCTTGATCGGCGAGCTGATTTAAATAAATAGACACCGACCACAAGATGCCAGCTACCAAGAGAAAGCCTGCAGCCAAACGTGGCCAAATAATCTCGCGCTTCCATAAATCTCGGCGCTTAATTGATTCCGGACGCACATCAAATTGCAGTGCACCTTCTTCAACTTGCAGCGCTGCACCAATCGCACTAGTGTAAACCGTCGCATCCTTAATCGTACTCGTATCCAACGCCGACAGCGGATTCAGTGCTTTTACCGGTGATCCCAAGCGATGCTCAAGATACAAACGCAGACCGTTTAACTTTGCCGAACCGCCAAGCAAATAATAAGAATCAATCTCTAAATTGGGCATATGTATTTGTGACTTAAACCATTTCAATGAACTGGCTATATGCATATGCAGTTGCTCAGCAACTTGAATTAAATCTTCACCTAATTGCTGCTGCCCGATTTGCATCGTATGCATGCCAGGGCGAGACACCTCAAAGTCCGCCCCGTCATCAATGACGACCATCGGATCAGCAGCTTCCAGCGCAGCCGCGTGGCGCGTCGATTCTATTTGCTGCACATCCTCAAAGGCTGTAAAATTCAAAGTTCCTGTCTCAAGAGCCGCAGCACTCGTTTCTGTCGCGGCAGCCTGCGTCTCTGCCGTTTCATCACCCAAATCTAAATCATCACTTAAATCCAGTTCGTCGGCAAATAAATCGTCCACTTTAACCGCCGCGGTCACCTTACTCACCTCTGCCGTATCTACCTCATCGTCAGCATCATCTTCGAATACGGGCATCTCCGTCACACCCGTGTCGGCATCATCTGCAAATGGTTTATTCATTGATGAGGTTACATGCGATGCCAATCCACTAATTTTTAATTTCTCTGCATCAACAAAGGACTTATCACGTCGTTCAACCAAAGCCTCGGTAAACTGGCGTCCACCAATCGACAGCGATCGGCAGGCAATAAATTCATCACCACGCATGATAATTAATCGCGTGCTCGCCGCACCCACGTCAATAACGAGGCTATACCCCTCTTGTTCCTTTAACGCTGCACGCGTGGCATTAAACATCGCCGCACTGGGTATGGTAACCGCTTGCGTTTTAATTTTATTTTTCTTTAAAACATAGAGAAGATCATTGACTTGTTTAGGTTGAGCCAAAGGACAGCAACTAATAATGTCATCGCCCGCAATCGGCAAGACAAACATATCAGCAGCCAAATCACCACTATCATCTATATGCTGCTCTAAATCGAGGCGCACTAAACGACGTAAACGATCTTCCGGCAAGGGAACCGATGCAATAAAACGCACCATCACACTCATGGTGCTGTCCGTTACAAAAACTGGGCCACGCAATTGCACCAAGGTACTGAGCTCAGCAAATTCCTGTAAGAATGATTTCTCACCACTGGAACCGTAAAAGCGCTCAACACTGCCGTGTTCGTGGACCTGCCAGCCGTCTGCGGTCTTTTTCAAGACCACAGCACGAATGGCCATATGACCTACATCAATACCACTGACATAGCTTGCCATTAACGGCGACCACCTTTTTTACCCGGTTTTCTTGGGCCAGTATTGGCCGCACCCTTTTCCGTCCCGTTTATGATAGCCGCTGTTTGCGCATCACGATCTGCCTTGTCATTGGC
>CBDUFM010000353.1:0-4183 GCA_965366325.1 uncultured bacterium | reverse complement strand
GATCCATTACGCCCACCCGGTGCGTGTAAGGATGATGCTCAATTCTTATCGTCTTGTGAGCGTTGTCATGCTTGTGCAGATGCCTGTCCCTATGCGGCCATAAACATATTTAAAGGCCCTGATCATGGTCAGCATGAATCAACGCCGTACATGAATCCAGCTGAAAGTCCCTGCCGTTGGTGTAAGACCATGGATTGTATTCAGGCCTGTCCCTCAGATGCACTGCAATTTAATGTGGATAAACCTGCTGCTGTTGAGCCACAGGATTTATATCGCTATGTTGATCCAATTGCCAAAGTCAGTATCGACCATAACAAATGCATGTTGAGTCAGGGTACCTTGTGTGATGAGTGTAATTTATTTTGTCCCAGCCACACGAAATCAATCTTAGTGCTCGGCCGTAGTGTGCGCTTGAATGAAGAGAGTTGCACCGGTTGTGGTCTCTGTGTTGCCCATTGCCCAGCCACACCGAATGCCATCACACTCGTAGATGGGCAGCAGGAATAGCCTCGGATAAACTTGTCTGGATTTAAGAAGAGAGCGTCTAAGGTCTGCACTATACAATACGAGGAGTGTAGGAACGATGAACAAAGCAGCGAGAATTATCGGCGGCCTCCTATTTATGGTGCTGACGATTTCAGCTTTAACCCTCGTGGCTAAGTATGCAAAAGCGAGAGACGGCGCTGCTGCTGATCTGCCGTTGTTGTGGCATGCGCCTGATTTTAATTTACATAATCAACGCGCAGAACTGATAAGTACTGATGATTTGCGCGGACATGTGTGGATTGCTAATTTTGTTTTTACCCAATGTACCAGTGCTTGTCCTTTGCAGACGTCGCAGATGGTGATACTGCAAAACGAAATAAAAAATCCTCATGTACGCTTTGTTTCTTTTTCAGTGGATCCAGTGCATGATACGCCGGCGGTATTGGCTGCCTATGCACAGAGTTGGAACGCAGATGAGCAGCGTTGGTTGTTATTGCAAACAGAAGTCGAATCGCTGAGGCAAATTGCCAAACGCATGCAGGTGCCAGTTGAGGCGACTGGTGACACCATCAATCCCATATCACATAGCAGCACGTTTTTTCTTTTTGACCAGCGTGGTATGTTGCGTGGCCGTTATGCGAACGCTGTTGGTGAGATGCAGCGCTTGGTAAAGGATGTGGGCGCACTGAGTGGCGGGGCGCATCAGGGGGCAGCGGTAAGCGCCGAACTGAGTGGTAAGCAAATATATGATAATTTGCGTTGTGCCACCTGTCACGATCAGGATGCATTAGCGCCTAGTTTAGGTGGATTGTTAGGACGTCGCGTGACGCTGGCCGATGCTACAACAATAATTGCAGATGCGGACTATGTGCGAGAATCCATTCAGGACCCCACAGCGAAAATGGTCAAGGGCTATGTGCCTTTAATGCCAGCGTATAGAGATTATTTACAGCCCGAACAATTAGAGCGCTTAGTAACTTATGTGACATCGCTCGAAGCTGATCCAGATAGGCCAGTTCCCTCTGCGGGAACGCTGCACACGGATGTCATTTGTGCTATGCAGGTACGGGTGACGGACGGAACACCGCAGGCGGTGTACGAAGATAAGCACTATTACTTTTGTAGTGGCCAATGCCGCACAACCTTTGTCGCCGATCCGCAAGCAGCATTACAGCGCGCTGTGGATGCGGCTACAGCTTCAACGCTTGAAAAACCTAAGGCCGCAGCTGGCGCAAACAGCGTGTCTCCTGATTCTTTGAAGGCAGCACTCGGTCAAACCATGATTGACCCACTCTGCGAAATGACGGTGCTTGTAGAGGCGGATACACCGCACGCATTGCATAACGGAAAGCTATATGTTTTTTGTAATGACAACTGTCGCAACAGTTTCGTAGCTGAGCCGCAGGCATATGTACGTGAAAAAACGAATGAAAAATAGGCATGCGAATACAGAGCTCGAGTCCGCTTTTCATCCCAGCATAACTGCCTGCATACTTCTGTATTCTCTCGACTTGTAAGTAATGATTTGTCTAAATAAACGCGCAAAGCGTGCGGCATCCAGGATATATTTTCCCTCAGCCGCTGCGGTGTGTTTTAATGCTGAATTTCCAAAGGGAGTATACGCGCTGTCTTTTCTCGTCAGAATCAAGAAATGGTTTTTGTCAGGGGAACAGATTAAATTAATACGTAAATAATGAAGTAGCTATTGTGAAGCGACAGGCGCCGATGGTAAGTTGGGGGTGCAACGCTATATGCGCTGTATGAAGAAGCCTTCTTAAGGGACGTATATCTGATATTCCTGATTAATCATCTACAAGAGCGGCTTTTTATGATTACAATTATGTGATCGAGCGGCATACAAGCGTCTATACATTTTATTTATTCTGGCCGTTGTGGGCGGGCATGGATGTGCTTGAGGCGACAGTCAAAGAGCTTATTGAAAATGTTTTATTAGATCCGGCACAATTTTATGGTGCTGTGCCATTCCCATCAGTTGCCTATGATGAGTCGACGTATGATTCGTCGGGGTATTGGCGTGGTAAAACCTGGCCACAAATCAGCTTTTGGTTAATTGAGGTGTTAGAAGCACACGGTTATAAGGCGGCTGCGGAGGAATCGCGGCGACGTGTTTTGGGCAATTGGTGTGCCGATCCATCGTTTCCAGAAAATCACGATACAGCGACCTTTACATGGGAGGCACAGAGTAACGCTGATTATAATTGGGGCATTGCCTTGGCGTCTATGCTCTTGGAAGATGTGCAGGATTAGTGGCTTTGCGCTGAACGGTGCTGCTTATTAATTGCTAATAAGGTCTTGCTCGGCGACGTACACTTGTTTTCCTTGTGTACATGTCGGTGTAGGTCTTTCTCAAATGCTTCGAGGCCGTTGAGCATAAGCGTGTAGCTGTTGCAGCTATCACTGGGAATAGCGTAATCATCACTTAATTCGCGTAGCAGTTGGAGTGCCTTGCCGGCATCTTCGTGTTCGGATTCCATAACGCGGATGGGGTTTTGGGCGTTACCGAAAGGGGAGTGTGGGGCTCTGCGATTGTTGGCATGATCAAGTTCTTTAATCATTGGAAAAAGTACTTGTTCTTCTTTTTGCATATGTGCAGCAAGATCGGCACAGAGATCATCAAAGGTGATTTTAATGTCTACCAGCTCTGGATGATTGAGGCAGTGGACGGAAGTAACTGTGTGTACTAAATCGAGCAGGCGTGGTACTTCATTGCGTACATACACATGATGGGTCTCTTGAATATGATCAACTAGCTCACTTAATGACAGAGCCTCCCAATCAATCTGCTCCTCATCGCTTGATGCAGTGGTGCTCGCAATGGTCGCTAGGGCATGTATTTCTTGTAGGATGTGCTCTGCCGATTGATTGCTCTGTGCACAGGCTTCAGCAAGACTGCGGTGTCCACCACAGCAATAATCAATGCGGTGGGCTTCAAAAATAGCAGCGATACGTGCATCAGCGGTGACTAAAGAGCCGAGGCTCTGCTCAGCAGAAAATGTCATACTTAGACTCCGTGTGGACACTGGCTGGTTGTGGTATTGCCAGATTGTCCTGGTGTTTGAGTGACTTGGTCGGCAAGCGCACAGATAGCCTGATAGTACTCTTCCTTGTCCATATTCATAAGTGTAGCGCCAAAAATTTCAGCCTCTTCGCTGTCGGCAATGTCACCATAATTGACGACCACCAAATGATAAGCAATTAAGAGTGGTAGGACATCGTCCTGCTGTTCAAAGAAGGGGTGTATAAATAAAATAAAACCATCACTTGGGCTTTGATCATTTTTTTGGTGAACAAAGGCAAATTCTCCCGGTTCAAGTGGGCTGGCATCAAAGACGATTTGAACTGGAAAGCGAACAAACTTGCTATCCTTCATCATATTTTGGATGCGTTCAAAGTCCCAGTACGGACCATAGGCTAGGCGCGCATCATTGGCTTTGTCAATAATATGGTCGTGCAGTGATTGCTGACCACTGAGTTCATCGACCTTTGGTTTAGCGGGGAGAGAGCTATTCGGAGAATTCATGGCTAAAAGGACTGCTACTTTGCTGGTAATCGGGGACATGACATTGCACGCAGTTGACGCGACTGCTGTGCTGGACACGTGTGTCAGGATTTGGGTGCTGTTCATTGTGGCAAGCGGCACAGTTATCGCGCATGTGTAAGCGGTGTGGAATTGTTG
>CBDUFM010000352.1:0-4186 GCA_965366325.1 uncultured bacterium | reverse complement strand
AACGAGATTACACGCAAGAAGAGCGATTATCTCGAAGGCACCTATTGTGTGCACGGCATCGAAGAGGTGATGAACGCAGATGATGTGGTCATCGTCATTGATCCGTTTGAAGATGAACTGCAGAAAATCAAAGAAACCCTTGTTGATGTCGTCGGCCTGACAGTGGTCACGGTGTCTACCAAGAAAACCATCTTCCCAAGCATCGTCGTTCCTGATCAAGCCGCACTGCAAAACTACGTTTACCTCGCGGCGGGTTGGAACATTCTCATTGAAGCTGGCATTAAACTCGGCGTTAACTTAGACAAAGCCGAGCGCGCCCGCAAGGTAGGCAACGAATTCGTCGCCTCGTAGCTAAAAATCCCACTTGGGCCACGCTTCCGCGTTCCCAAAGCCCTTATTTACACCAGTAAACCTCTGGCTTTGGCGCCTTGAATCGTAGCCCAATTGAGATTTTTAGTCACTTATTAATTTTGGAATTATATTTTAGAAGGTAGGGGGGCGAGAGCTCACCTGCCTTTTCTTTTGTAAATTATGGATACGCGAAATTACAAGCAAACGAAATGAGTTGGGCGAGTTAACGAGCGCGCTCGCGCCGAAGTCGCCGGTCCATGTACTCATGGAATTTTTATGGAGACGCAGTCGGAATAAAAATAGGCAGCGCCAAAGCTAAGCCGGGGGTTCGGGGGCAGGCTGCCTGCAGCCGAAAGAGCCCCTGGAAATATAAAGGGGCGAGGTAACGAGCCCGCTCGCGCCAAGCGCCGGCCCTCATACTTTGAGGGATTTTTATGGAGACGAAGTCGGAATAAAAATAGGCAGCGCCAAAGTGAAGCTGGGGGTTCGGGGGCAGGCTGCCTGCAGCCGAAAGAGCCCCTGAAAATAAAAAACTCCACAAAAAAAACCCTGGGATGTGTGGTCCCAGAGTTTTGAAGTTTTGCCGCCGAGTGTGTGTGGACTCGGCGGGAGCCACTGTCGGTGTGGACAACAGTATGGCTGAGTAGTGCTGCCTGTGCCTAGCCACTATAGAGATTAGGGCTTCCCATGCTGTAAAAACTGTTATTATTGGCCATCTAGTGTGTCACACAAGTGATCCAAGCGGGGTGGAGTAGGGCTTGGAAAGAGGGGAATCCCTTACTCGCAGCTGATTAATATATGAGCGTCTTCTTCTTCTTGCGCTTGTTTTCTCAGAGCTAATGTTGCCGCGCCCTAATTGAGGAAATAAAATATGACACATGTGGACCAGTGTGCGGCGGCGGCCGCCGAGTTGAATGCGTTATCATTGGAAAAAACTCCGGCTGTTTTGGTGGGATTTGATGGTTTTGTAGACAATATTATTGATATCGTAGATAAGCGGCAGTCGAATACCGAGTACACCCGTATTGGCACCATTGCCGAATACGGTGCACGTATCAGCGCTGTGGCAGGGAATAGCACAAATTTGGAGCGTGTTCTTAAGCAGCAGAAGCTGGGTGGGAATGGCCCGATTATGGCGAATGCGATTTTAGGTCACGATGTGGACTTGACCTATATCGGTATTTTGGGTGCTGCCGATACGGTTGATCCTATTTTTACGTCTTTGGCTAGTCGAGCTAAGCGCGTGGTGAATTTGGGTCATCCATGTACGACAGACGCCTATGAATTTGATGATGGCAAGATCATGATGACGCTGTCTCAATTCTTGGAGCAGGTCAATTACGAGACCTTGCTCGAGCATGTAGGCAAAGACGGCATTAAAGAGGTCTTTTCAAATCTTGATGGTTTGGCGATGGTTAATTGGACGATGACTATCGAGATGACCGATGTGTGGCGCAAGCTTGCTGAACAGGTTCTACCAGGTTTGTATCCAGCCGATGAGCAACCCTATTGCTTTATCGATTTTTGTGATCCGGCGAAACGTACAACGGAGGATTTATCAGAGGCCTTGGACGTTTTAAAATTATTAGATCAACATGTGAATGTTGTGCTGGGAATGAATGAAGAAGAAAGTCGCCAGATACTTGAGGTTTTAGGTGGTACGTGGCCAGCTCAATTGGAGGAATTAGAACGCGCAGAATATGCGGCGAAAGAAATTCAAAAATTATCCGGATTAACACATGTGGTTACGCATTTTGTTAAAGTGGCTGCCTGTGCAGATAAAGACGGCTCAGCAAAGGCGAACGGATTTTTTACACCCAAGCCTAAATTAACGACCGGTGCTGGTGATAATTTTAATGCTGGATTTTTTACCGCAAAAATTTACGGACTTTCTCGTGAGGCCTGTCTGATGTCTGGAACGGGAACGAGCGGCTATTATGTGCGCAATGCGCATTCGCCATCGCTGCTGGAGCTTAAAGATTTTCTGGCAAATTGGACTGAATAAAATCATATCAAACCCCGCGCTTGCGCGGGGTTTGTTCTTGGCTTTTGGCACAAGCCGATAGTCGGTTCATGATGGAATGCAACACCTTATCAGGCAAATATGGCCTTATTTCCTAGCGTTTGAATCGCTTGCTGCGCATTGGCTAAGAGTCTGTTTGCTGCTGCTTGAGTTGCCGCTTTCGGGTATATGGTGGTTCTCCCTTCAGTAAAAGATGTCATGTATTTTTACTGGGGATTTAGCATCTTTGTTAACAAATGTGTTAATGATTTTGTTAAATGTTTGATGCAAGCGAAGCTACGTCCGCGTGGTCGAACTTGCTAATAAACGGTAGTGCATTTGTTATTGTGATTCATGTGATCTGTTGATTTGAAATTTAATTCACTGTGTATCTTTGTTGTATGCTTTGTGAATTGGCGGTAGGGGTTTGCCTGTGACGTGTGATGTTGCGACTGTGGAAAGAGCTTGGCCTCGTATTTTAGACCAATTAGAAAATCCAGAAATTGAACGTGCGGTAAAGACGTGGTTGCGTCCCGCTAAGGTTAAACCACTACATGTTGAAGATGAGACACTACTGATTGAGTGTCCGACAGTTTTGTATGTGCAGCAGATAAATAAACGTTTGGCGACATTATTACTACCAGTGGCTTCAGAGGTGCTTGGCGAGCCCATTACGAAAGTTGAGTGTCGGGTTTCTCGTGCCGCATTTCGCGAACATCGCGAGCAGGTTCAGCAACACGCCAATGTAAAAAAGGCAGCACCAAGTTCTCGTGCAGCTGCCGCTCGTGCGGGTTGGGGATCACGCTTTAAGCAGCTGCAAGATTTTGTGGTTGGTAGCTGTAATCGTTTGGCCTTCGATTCTATTAATCGCATTTTAGAAGCGCCGGGTAATCCCGTTAACCCACTGTTTATCCACGCCTCATCTGGATTGGGTAAGACGCATCTTGTGCAGGGTCTAGCGCTTGCGTTTCGTGACCGCTATCCGACCTATAAAGTACAGTACCTGCGTTGCGAACAGTTTACCAATGATTACATCTCGGCATGTGTGAGCCGTGAGGCCTTGCAGGCCTTTCGGGTTAAGATGCGTCATGTCGACCTCTTGCTCCTTGATGATTTGCACTTTCTCAGTCGTGGTGCGATGGAGAAGACCAAGCGCGAGCTCTTTGATACTTTTAACGAGTTGAGTGATCAGGGTAAGAAGGTGGTTATCACCTCTGATGCGGCGCCCGCTGACATACGTTATCTAGAGTCGTCCTTCATCCAGCGCTTCGTTGGTGGTCTTGTTGTTCCTTTGGATCGCCCAGATCTCCAGTTACGACGTGAAATTGTCGAGGCGAAGGCCCGTGCGCAGGGTGTTATCCTGAATGGTGAGGTCGTTGACTATATAGCAGACAACATCATTGAGAACGTCCGTGAGCTCGAGGGGGCGGTCAATAAGATCACTGCTTGCGCGCATAGCTTCGATCGAAAAATCGATATGACTCTGGTTCGTCAGGCATTGGCCGATCTCGTTGGTCGTGATGGTGAAGAGCCGCAATTGAAGATGATTCTACGGGCTGTGGCTGACTATTTTGACCTAAGTGTAGAAGATATAATGGGTAAGGGCAGGGCGGAGCCGCGGCCCTTGGCTCGACATATTGCTATGTATGCCTACAAAATGAGCGGCTCTGAGACCTATGCGACCGTTGGTCAGGTCTTTGGTGGTAAAAATCATAACTCGGTTACCTATGCCTGTCAGAAGGTGGTAGAGCGACGCAGTACTGATGCGGACTTAGATAGATTCGTGTCAGATTTGCTGATGCGGGTTAAGCGTCACTGATCTATCACTGACAC
>CBDUFM010000351.1:0-4187 GCA_965366325.1 uncultured bacterium | reverse complement strand
GCTCTTATAACCACGCAACTAGGCCTCGTAGTTGCCGTGCCAATTTTATTGGTGCACGGCGTTATTAATCGCCTGGCGGAAAAACGTCGCATCATCCTTGAACAAAGTGCTGGTCAACTAATGACCTGCTCGGGTACCTAAGCATGTCAGCGTGGGAATATTTTACCCAGGGTTCTTGGTGTATGTATCTCATTGCCATCAGTGGGCTCCTACTGTACACGCTCTTATTTGAGCGTTTTCTAGCTGTGTATACGCTTGGCCGTGAACAGGTACGCATGCGCAGTGAGATGGATTTAATGCTATTGCAGATTCGACGCAGTGAACACTTGGTCATCATTCGTGCCTTAATTGCGGCGATACCCTTATTAGGCTTACTCGGTACAGTAACGGGCATGATGGATAGTTTTTCTGGTATACGTGGCAATCAATCAATGGTCGGCATGGGAATTAGCCAAGCGCTAATTACTACGCAGTATGGATTGTTGCTGGCTACGCCGGCATTAATTTTTGAGCGCTTTATTAGTTATCGTATAGAACAAGATAGTAATCATGATCGCCGAATTTTAAGTGAGTGCGAGCATGCGTAGGCGTTTTTCACAACAACGTCGCAAAGAGGTGGCAAACGTCGAATTAACGCCGTTAATTGATATGGTGTTTATTATATTAATCTTTTTTATAGTCAGCACATCCTTTGTTCGTGAAACGGGTATAGATGTTGAGCGCCCAGAATCATCTCTCAGCCAAAATATTAATGGTTCTTTTGTACTGATTACGATTGCTGATACAGGTTCTGTTTACGTTGGCGACCAGCGTATTGAGCCTGAAAATGACCAGCCAATTGCACAGGCGTTGAATAGTCAATCTTTAAAACACGTTGTTATTCAAGCCGACCGAACGGTGCCGCTGCACTTATTCACCAGCGTACAGGACAGCTGCTATCGAGCAGGTGCTGAGCGTGTTGATTTAGCAACGGTGTTGGGCCAATGAATACACGCGCCTTTCAGTTAGATGCACGGCGTTTGCGTGTACAATCATGGCGCCAGATGCTGTATGCATTTGTTGCAGCTATGCTATTTAATCTGCTCTGTGTTTATTTATTGAGTGCATTAATTGACCCGAGCCCAGCAGTGACTCCAGCACCGAGGCTTTATCAGGTACAACAACATAAGCCAATTAATAAGCCCGTGGTGGAAGCACAGCAGCAACAAAAGAAAAAAGCGATAGCAGAGGCCTTGCCACCAATACCAGCAATGGCGCTTAGTCAAACAAGCCATGCATTTACATTTCCAGGAACGTTTTCTCCACATGCCGAGGACGCGAAATGGCATGCAGAAATGGATCTTGCTGGCTTAGTGATACCAGAGGCCGAAATTGTTCTAGATCAGCGCGCGCGTTTGAAATTTATTCCGGATTTAGGTCGCTTTTATCCACGTCATGCTAAACGTCAGGGTATTACAGGTTATACGCTCATAGAATTGCATATAGACAGCGATGGACGAGTCGAGTCCTATACGATAAAAGAGTCAGTGCCAGCCGGTGTTTTTGAAGAACAAGTGGCTAAAGTAGTGGCTTATATTCGTTATGAGCCAGCGGAATTAAATGGGCAGGCACATAGCGACCGGCGTCTGTTTAAATTAACATGGGGCATACAATGATAAGTAATAGTCGTTGTTCGTTACTTGCGACTTTCATGACACTGTGTTTTTTATATGTGCATGCTGCTGTTGGTGTTGCAGCCGTTGAACCGGGTGCTGCGCCGAGCAAAGCGCAGCGCGTAGTGCTAGAACAGGCAAAAAACGCTTTACAGGAGCAACAAGCGGAGCAGGCATTATCGCTCTTAGCGAAATGGCCGGGGAATAAACATGCCTTGCACAGCCTACTGTGTGGTCATGCCTATCGTCAATTAGAAAAACAGCAGGAGGCAATTACTGCCTATCAAGAAAGTCTCGTCTTAGATCCAGCACAGAGAATTGCAGCGGTGTCGCTGATAGATATGTACGCTGCAACCAATGCATGGCAATCCTTACGACCGTTGCTGGAGCAGTGGGTCGATGTTGATGAAGATGAACTCGGACTGATTAAAGTGATGATTTATTGTGCGCGTGAATTAAAAGATCTACGTTGGGCAGAAGCCATTATTCAACGCGCTCGCCTACGTTTTCCACACAGCAAAGAATTACGACAATTAGATATTGCCGTGCTTATGGACACTGAGCGTTGGGACGAAGCGCAGTCAGCTGTCCAGCAGGCTTTACAGTCAGAACCACAGGAAGTGCGCCTGTGGCAATACTTAGCCTATATTTATCAATCACTTGGGAAAAATGATTTAGCCTTAGCGGCCAGTGAAGCAGCCTGTTTAATCGATCCGCAAAACGAATCTTTGCGCGTACAGTATATCCAAGCACAATTAGCAGCCGGTCACGCAAAAGAAGCCTATCAAGCGGTACATGTTATGGTAAAACCAGAGACAGTGGAGCGTCGGCTTTTACAGCTTGCTGCTCAGGCCGCCTACGCAGTCCAAGCCTATGACCAAGCGCGTGCATGGCTGCAACGTTTACATCTAGTCAATGAGGCACCTGCTCTAAGTGCAGCAGGCGAGCAAGCCATGCATAGTCTTTCCTTACGTATTTTGGCTGAGCAGGAAGACTTTGCTGCTTTAGATAAACAAGCTGACGCATTTGTAGCAGCGAAGCTCATCGATCAGCAAACGTTATTATGGTTGGCACAACAGGCAGAACAGCGACAGCTTTTCGCGCGCGCAGAAATGTTCTACCAATTAGTTCGTCAGGCTGAAGATAAACAGTCAAAAATAGCAAATCTCTATTTAGCGCGTTTGTGGTATAGTCAGGGTCGGAAGCAACAGGCCCAGGATTTATTGAATCAACACCTCAAGCAATTTCCCTTAGATGACTCCGCGCGTCGATTAATGGCGCTGATGCAATAGCTAAGCACTGCATTCAATGACGATTGCACAAGGACCATCTGCTCAAAAGCTATGTACCGTCGAAACCGTAAAAAGTAGCAGGGGCTAGAAATGCATAATAAAAAGCGCGTTGGATTTATTGGGCTAGGCGTCATGGGACGCAGCATGGCACAGCATATTTTAGACGCGGGTTATGCATTGTCAGTGTATACGCGGACAGCGGCAAGTGCTGAAAGCATTCTTAAAGCTGGTGCTCAGTGGCAGGACAGCCTTGCGGCTTTAGCGCAAGCAGTGGATATAATTATTACTATGGTCGGCTACCCGCATGATGTTGAGGCGCTCTACCTTGGAGAGGATGGCCTCATCGCACATGCCAATGATGGCGCAGTCCTTATTGATATGACAACTTCTAGCCCAGAGCTGGCGCAACGCATTTATAACGCAGGAAAGCAGCGCGCATTGGATTGTATTGACGCGCCGGTTTCAGGCGATGATAGCGGCGCACGCGAAGCACAGCTGTCTATTATGTTAGGTGGTGATGCGGCGGCGATTGCTCGGGTCCAAGACCTCTTGTCAGTTATGGGGAAGAACATTGTGCATCAGGGTGCTGCGGGCGCTGGTCAGCATTGTAAAATGGCGAATCAAATAGCGATCGCTGCTGGGATGCTCGGAGTCTGCGAAGCACTTGCCTACAGTCACAAGGCGGGCCTAGATCAAGACACGGTCCTAACATCTATCGGCGCTGGAGCGGCTGCGTCATGGAGTTTAAATAATTTGGGACCACGTATTATTGACGGCAATTTCGACCCAGGTTTTTTCGTAAAACATTTTATTAAAGACATGGGTATCGCCGCTGACGCTGCAGCGAATATGGGCTTAGACGCGCAAGGTCTGCAATTGGCTCTCACCCGTTATCAAGAACTGGCCAGTAATGGCCACGAAAATGACGGTACGCAGGGACTGTACCGACTCTATCAGTAACCAGGTTACCACGTTGCTTAGGCTGAGTGCGTGGGTGCGACCGATAAAACCTGTATCTATCTTGCGTTAAAATACCTCACCGCAGAATCACCTGTGTCCGGTCATAAAAACATTATGCTTCTTAAGCATAAGTAAGGAGCACAGGTGATGAAAGAATCCCATAGAACAACAGGCAAATCGGCATTTACCTTATTGGAAATGTTGGTGGTTATGGCGATTATTTCTTTATTAGCGGCTTTGTTGATTCCGCTCGTTTTAAGTGCGGTAGAGAACTCACGACGAG
>CBDUFM010000350.1:0-4203 GCA_965366325.1 uncultured bacterium | reverse complement strand
AGTTTCAGCAGCAGTTAAGGCGGTTTCAAAAGTTTCTGCGTCACGCATTTCACCAACCAGCATCACATCGGGGTCTTGGCGAACAGCGGCGCGCAGGGCATCTGTGAAATCCATGACATCAATGCCAATTTCTCGTTGATTAATAATGGCTTTGTCTTCTTTGAATAAATATTCAATAGGGTCTTCGATGGTTAAGATATGACAGCGACGCTTGTGGTTAATGTCGTCTAAGATTGCAGCGATTGTGGATGACTTACCGGCACCGGTGATACCACCGACTAGCACAAGACCAGAATTAAAGCCTGCACAGCGACTAATGTCTTCAGGCAGATTGAGGTCGGCGTAGGAGGGGATTTCAGCGGTGACACGGCGAATCGCCGCTGATAGCGATCCACATTGATGAAAAAAGTTGCAACGAAAGCGCCCGCATTCTTCAAGAAAATAGGCAAAGTCGATATTGCCACGTGTATTTAATTCTTCACGTTGTTTGTCGTTAATTAAGCCAAGCAATAGCGAGTCAATGTTGCTCTCGTCCAAAGGCGGCGCGTTTTGCATCCGTGACAGTGTGCCATTGACGCGGAAGATAGGTGGTTGGTTTAATTTAATATGTAAATCACTGGCGCCGTGCTTGGCCATCATACGGAAGAGTTTGTGAATTTCCATGCTAGTTCCTTGTGCATTGAGCAGTGAGTCGTGTAGAGAAATTATTTATGTTAATGGGCGACCAATTTTTTCGAGCACCAGTTTGAGATCTTCCCAACATGGTTTTTTCGCTTCTTGATTGCGTAATAAATAACTGGGGTGAAAAGTGGGGATGACGGGAATGGATTTCCACAGGAACGCTTGGCCGCGTAAGCGGGTAATCCCAGCCTTGTGATCATTCTTGAGGGCACGCAGCGGCGTATTGCCAAGCGTGCAAATGATTTTGGGTTGCAGCACCTGCACCTGTTGTTCGAGCCATGGGAGGCAGGCGGTGATCTCATCTTCTTCGGGTGTGCGATTACCTGGTGGACGACATTTAATGACGTTACAAATAAATACCTCGTCGCGGCTTAGGCCCATCGCTTGAATCATTTTACCGAGTAGCTGGCCAGCGGCACCGACGAATGGTAGTCCTTGTTTATCTTCCTCAGCGCCGGGGCCTTCGCCAATGAAGAGGATGTCTGGCTGAGCGCGGCCTGCACCGGGTACGGTCTGTTTGCGTTTTGCACATAAGCCACAGCGCCGGCAGTCAGCAATATGCTGGGCAATGCTGGCGAGTTTTTCTTCAGGGCTGCCCGTCTCGGGGATGGCGGGTAGTGAGGCCTGGCCTGCTTGAGCAGTTTCTTCGTTAGCCGTTTGCTGTACACGTGGCAGGAACTGAACGCCAAGGCCACGGTCAATTTCAAGCTGGTATAAAAGTTGTCGGTACAGGTCGGTCATGGTCAGAAAGTATGTCCATTGATGAACTGACGAAATGCTCAGCTAGCCTAGGCTCGCAGGTCTCAGTGAGCCAGTCAGCTTGATCTAGTGCCCAGTTAGCAGCGGTAGATCAGCTGTTCTATTTAGTACGTCGCTATGCTATTGTCGATCTCTTCAGAGTAGGCAATGATGCCACCTTCTAGATTGGCAACATCGCTAAAGCCGTGCTTCATGAGCGTTTCCGCGGCTTTTTGGCTGCGTAACCCGGTCTTACAGATAACGATGATCGGCTTGTCTTTCCAATCTTCGATGTCCTGTAAACGCTGGTTAATTTGACCAAGCGGAATGTTGGTGCAGGGGCTGAGTTCACATATTTTCAATTCGTGATCTTCGCGCACATCAAGCAGCAGGTGTTCCTCTTCGTCGTCACGCATATCGGCGTAATCATCAACGCTGATTTTTTTCACTTCTGGGCCACCGGCGTCATCACCACGAGTCAGGCCACAGAATTGTTCGTAATCGATTAGTTCTGTAATGCTTGGATTGGCGCTGCAGACAGGGCACTCAGGATCTTTGCGCAATTTTAATTCGCGCGTTTCCATGTTGAGTGCGTCATAGCGAATAAAGCGACCGTTCAGGGTTTTGCCAATACCGGTTAATACTTTAATTGCTTCGGTGGCTTGGATCATCGCAATATAACCAGGTAAAACGCCTAGGACACCGCCTTCTGCGCAGGAGGGAACCATGCCAGGTTCAGGTGGTTCTGGATAGAGGCAGCGATAACAGGGGCCATTTTGCGCGTCAAATACTGTTGCCTGACCTTCGAAGCGATAGATAGAGCCGTAAATATTTACTTTGTTTAAAAAGACGCAGGCGTCATTTACTAAATAACGTGTTGGGAAATTATCAGTGCCATCAATAACGATGTCATATTTGGCAATGATGTCCATGGCGTTGCCAGAATTGATGCCTTCTTCGTAAATCTCGACAACGCAGTCTGGATTAATATCTTTAATCCCACGTTCAGCGCTGCGTGCTTTGCTGGTGCCAACATCTTGCATGCGATGCACGATTTGGCGTTGTAAATTGGAGACATCGACGACATCGAAATCCATGATGCCAATGCGGCCAACGCCAGCAGCACCAAGATAGAGTGCGAGTGGCGAACCTAGTCCACCAGCGCCAATGAGTAAAACGGAGCTAGCGAGTAGTTTTTCTTGCGCGGCTTCGCCAAACTCAGGGAGAGTCAAATGACGCGCATAACGTTGGTATTGTTCGCTTTTCATGGCCATGGATGGGGTCCTTGCAGTAGCTGTCCGTGGGCCCGCACATGTTGTCATAGGGAGGGAGCGTGCAAGGGCTAGCGGTGTCTGTATGTCTTGCAGAATTGCCATGCATGGCCGTAAATGACTCAGCTGCAGACCAACGTCGTCGCCAGCGCTTAGTGCGTGATGCCTTAGGTGGCTGTGAGGACGTGGCCCTCACTACAGCGATGGCGGCCCTGCCGCGACATGCTTTTTGTCTGCCCGGGAGTGGGGCGGATGCTTACGTTGATATGCCTCTGGCCATTGGTTTTGGACAAACGATTTCGCAGCCAAGCCTCATCGCGCAGATGTTGGCAGCTCTCCAGCTGCGGCCTGGGATGCGTATCTTGGATATCGGCAGCGGCAGCGGCTATGCGACAGCAGTCATGGCACATATGCTTGGCGGCGCGGGATCTATTTTGGCACTCGAGCGTATCGCCGGCCTACAGCAGCGCGCGCACAAAGTCTGCGCCGAGTGCTTGGATCCGGCTATCAACAACACGATAACTTGGCAATTAGCGGACGCACACATTGGTGCCAAGGATCAGGGCCCATTCGACGCCATTCATGTAGCCTGCGTCTTTCCAGCGTTACCGAGCGCGTTAATCGAGCAATTAAAAACAGGTGCTCGCTTAATAATTCCCGTCAAACGCGGCGAGCAACAAAAATTATTATTAATTACTAAAACTCAGGATGCCTACGAAGAAAAGGAATTGTTAGACGTTCTCTTCGTCCCACTACGCCAAGGCGTAGAGGGATAGGTGTGCTTAATTGCGAAAAGGATTAATAGAATCCAGTATTTCGAATTGCGAGCGAATAGAGAGATTGTGCCCTTAAAAGTTCAATTGGGTTACGAATCAAGGCGCCAGCACTAGAGGTTTACTAGTGTAAATGAAAGTGCTGGGAACGCAGAGTCGTAGCCCAAGTGGGCTTTTAAGTGTTATTTGCCGTGGTATCAAACACAGCGTAGCTCGCTTTATTATTTTCGTCGCGTGGCTGGCCAACACTGCCGGCATTAATGATGACCGTGCGCTCGGAATCGACAGGAATGTCAGGATCAAGCGTGTAGGTAATCGGATCACTATCAAAGAACGCAACGGGTACGTGACTGTGGCCAAGGAAGCCAATATGCGAATTCATTTGACGCAGAGCTTCAAAACTTAATTGCGCGTCAAAAACAGTTTGGATGTAATTAAATGCTTCGGGTTGGTGAAAGGTGCCATGAGCAACCGAGAACTCGTCGTAGCTCAAAGTTAGTGGTAACTCAAGAATCCAGTCTTTGTGTTCGCCCTTGTGTTTCAGAAACTCTTCTCGGACTTTGTCAGTGGTGTTGGCTATTGTAATGGGCGATTTTTCGCCGGTTCGACTGCCAAAGCCAGGCAGATCCAAGGCCAAAACCTGATCGGACTGAGCCTCTAATTGATCCTTCATATCGAACCAATGAGAAGATTCTCTGCCTAAGCCACGAATTAAAACCCATCTTGCCATAAGATTCTCC
>CBDUFM010000349.1:0-4205 GCA_965366325.1 uncultured bacterium | reverse complement strand
CTGGGCAGGTCCTTGTTATGCTGTGCCGTGCTTGTCCACGCCGCTGGTAACGCAATTTGTTGCGCTGCTAGTTCATCGGAAGGGGCTCGCTGTCCGCCACAACTGGGGAGCACGCAGAGTGCCAAACAAAGTAGCGGCGTTAGATAACGCTGAGAACGAGCGTTAAGCCAAATCACAGGCATCTGCCGGCATCCAGTGTTTTTCTTTGCCATCCCATTTGACATTACAGCCAATTGGATTGGTGATTGGATTTGTTATAGCCTCACCGGCTAAATGTTCATCGAGTGCTTGTTCAAGATCATGTTGGGTAATTAAATCAGGATTACGCGGCTGGTCGACCGCGCGGCCCGTGTAAATTAACTGTCTGTCTTTATTGAAGACATAAAAATGCGGGGTACGCAAGGCGCCATAGCGTAGAGCAACGTCTTGGCTTTCATCATGGAGGTAGAGCCAGGGAAATTGATGTTCTTGCATGCGTGAAACCATATGCGGGAAGTCATCATCAGCGTAGGTTTGTGCGCTATTACTATTAATGCCAATAAATTGCACGCCACGTTCGGCGTATTTTTCTACCGTTGCGCGTGTCTGTTCATCGCTATTGATGACATAAGGGCAGTGATTGCAGGTGAAAAAAATCACTAAGACAGGGCTATCGGTAAAATTGTCTAGTGCGTAGTTTTTGCCGTCAGTAGCGGGTAACTGAAATGATGGTGCTTGGTCACCGAGTGCGAGGGTAAAGGGCATGCTGATTCCTTTGAAGAGAGTGCGCTGATAACGGACTGACAGCTCAACATCTTCGCGGCCAGTCGCAAGGATATCTCCCGTTATTGCACCGTGCGCGTTGCTTTGAACATACATGCAGCGTACAGACCTGCATAAGAAGGACGATGATAAACTATGCTTACTTACGACCGCGTTGGACCTGCAAAGGCCAGTCACTACTGCTTGGTATTACATGGTTTAGGGGATTCGATGGAGGGCTGGCGTGGCATCGTCCCTGAACTAGGCCTTAAAGATATCACATTCTTTTTGGTCAATGCACCGGATGATTACTTTGGCGGATTTAGTTGGTTCCCGTATCCAGGTATCAACGGGCCAATTGAAGACCGTAGTGGTTTGAGCCCAGCGATAGCGCGCAGTCGCGATTTACTCTTGGAAACGATTCAACACCTCATGCAAGAATGCGACTTCACCCAGGACCAGTTATTCCTGATGGGCTTTTCTCAGGGCTGTGTTATGGCGATGGATACGGCACTGCGCAGTGATCAGCGCTATGCCGGCATTCTTGGGATCAGCGGTGCCCTGCCACTAATGGATGAATATCCAGCGGCCTTTGGTAAAGCAGTTCACCAGCAAAACTATTTTATGACCCACGGCAATTATGACGATGTCATTCCATTACACACAACGCAAGCCCAAGTCGAGGCGCTCAAGGCTTTAGATGTTAAACTCGATTGGAATTGTTACGACAAGGCCCACGGACTAGATCCGTATAAGGAGCTTGGCGATATTCGCGCGTGGTTTTTGGGGTTGACTCTAAGCCCGAATAGCAATGAGTAGCTGAGGTCTCTGGATGTTGAGTAAATGCCAGTTTAATATTTTAATGTCCTCGTTGTACTATGAAGGACCTAAATTCTATGAGGACTATCGAAAGCCAGAGGAATGGGAATCTAGACGGGTTTTTAATGAGGATGAATTAAAGCAATTGGATTGGTTAATTGAAGAGGGGTATGTGTACATAATAACCCACAAAGATATTTCCTTTATATATGAAAGACATGAAGACCCGCTTACATATATTCAGAATCACATGCCACTCATAGAAGGCAACTTAGACTATACTTCTTTGGGTTTTAAGGCTTTAAGTGAGGGCTTGGCACAGCGCGGTAATTTTGGAAACTACACCAATATGAGTTCGCGTGCCAAATTCCCAATAGAACCGCTTTATGTCCGCTCTGCTTATGTTGTCTGGCCGTGCCTCTTGAGTCTTTCTGGATACGCACATATCCAATCGAATGTTAATGGAGGCGGAAAACAGGGCAAAAGCATCCAGTATCAAGAAAGCGCTCTGTCAATTGAAGACGGTATTAAGATGAATATTGCACATTACGAGAGTGATGTGTTGGGGTGTAGGGTGTCTTATGCTTCTGATCGTCGAATTGTATAATGCATGAGCTAATCATGTAGGCGGTCACGAGTTCATGGTTTGAGGGTTTGCCTTCTGCATGACCGGAGCGTAAATGATCTGGTCTTGTAGGCTAAGAGTCAAGAGAAAAGTACATAGAGGATACTTTGCCTTTTGTTGATGGCCATGTAGTATCTTGGTCATCTTACATCATATTGAGAAAACATGTCTGCAGGGATCCTCGGTGTTATTGCTGTTCCAAGAGCGATTGGATGTGA
The DNA here is from genome assembly GCA_965366325.1 of uncultured bacterium. GTDB lineage: Bacteria > Planctomycetota > UBA11346 > UBA11346 > UBA11346 > JANQLF01. The sequence continues at coordinate 1,802 of CBDUFM010000349.1, read as the reverse complement.
GATTGTTTCTGATTTGTCGCTTCGTTTAGAGTCTAGTTTTCGTTATTATGATGAATCTGATCATGACCTAGGCGGTGAGTATTCGGAAAGCGGTAAGCAGATCGTTGATGATCTCGCGCGGACTTTGGTTCAGCATTTAGGTATGCCGGTGTTATTCCGTCGTGAATGGGTGGATTACTGGAATGCTGGATTTAATTTTGATAATACCTTGAGTAATTTAACGATAGCACATCAGCAATTTAATGGTGGCCAATGTAACCTATCAATAACTGTAGGAAGTATTGATTTAGATAATTTGGCATTGGCAGTTCGAAAGCATGCGCGCCGTAAAGTAGCCCTAGAAGACAAGTGGATGCATGCTGCATTGTTAGAGGCCGCTCGTGCCTATGAGCACGTTGTTCCAGACATTGCTTTGATCTTATATGGCTGGGTTGTGGATGCGTGCATTGATGATGAGCGCATTAAATCAGCGGAACGCATGCATTGGAACTGTGGCCGTTTTGAATAATTGATTTAGAAAAGGTGATTGGATTATGTTAAAGCGCTGCACTTGGCCAGGAGAAGACCCGCTCTACGTCGCCTATCATGACGAGGAGTGGGGCGTTCCGGAGTATGATTCTCAACAGTTATTTGAGAAGCTCATTTTGGATGGGGCGCAGGCTGGATTGTCATGGATCACGATACTGCGCAAGCGCGATGGCTATCGTAAGGCCTTTGATAATTTTAATCCGGAGAAAATGGCGCGGTATACGGATAAAAAGATTACGCGCTTAATGCAGGACACGGGCATCGTACGTAATCGATTGAAGATAAGCAGCGCGGTTAAAAATGCGCAGGCGTATTTGCGTATTATGGAGGGGGCGCAAACGTTTTCAGAATTCCTTTGGGCATTTGTTGATGGCAGGCCGCAACAGCATGCTTATAAAACTCTGGCTGAAGTTCCTGCGGAGACACCAGTATCGCAGGCGATGAGTAAGGCGCTTAAGCAAGCCGGTTTTAGTTTTGTAGGTCCTACTATCGTGTATGCATTTATGCAGGCTGTCGGCATGGTGAATGATCATACGACTGACTGTTTTCGGCACCGGGAATGTAAGCAGTTGGCGTAACCTTTCTGGCTCGAGAGAATAAAATCCTCAGTGTCTTTATTTCGATTGGCTGCTAAGCTGCATGTTCACTGATGATAGTATTGTTGATATTGGATGCCTGATGGATGTGAAGCGCTTGGATGTAACGTCAACTTGGAAGAGCCAAGAAGAGATCGAATCGGCTTTGTCGGCACAGCCGGAGCATTTATTGGCGGGCTTGGAGTGGAGTGATGCGGAAGTCTGTACAACGGTTTTGGCGTTTAAATACACTGACCACTGGCGTTTATTATATGCATCCGAGCTCAGCTTTGCTACACAGACACAGTATTATGAAATGGTGGATGTTGTTAATGCATTAAGTAGGTACGTGGAAGAATCTGGGACGGAGCTATTGATTCACACGTCACCGTATGCGTCGTTTGTTGACAAAGAACCCGAGCAGGTTTTGGCAGCAATGCAGGATGAATGCTATATGGCATTTAATAAGCGTAATTTCATGAAATTATTGAGTCATTACGAGCACTTTAAGAACCCGGTTGATGAATATCCAATTACGGTAGATGCATTAGTCTGTCGCGAATAAGTCTGCTAATCTGAATTAGCGTATGCACAGATAACAGGCTGCCGAAATAAAGGCTGCTATTGGTAGGGTGAGGACCCACGACAATAAGACGTGGCCAATGACTTTTTTATGTGCGCCACCGCCTACAGCACCGA
>CBDUFM010000348.1:0-4218 GCA_965366325.1 uncultured bacterium | reverse complement strand
GAAGGCGCGCTACACATAAGCACAGATCCATAAAGGCTAATACTCGGGCCCTTTCCTGAGTGTTGGTGCCCCCGTTCTCTATCTGCGCATTGTGCGTTCAAGCGGGGTGCAGTTAGGGTCACAGCTCATGCTGTGACCCTTTTTTATGTGCCTACCGCGCGCTGCTTAGCCTTGATGTTAGGGTGCCTTGTTGTTACTGTGTAAATTGTGATATGAGAAGCTTTGAATCCTTGTGGCGCATAGAGATGCATGGTACCGATCGGCAGAATGCTGCTGCGCAGGATTGGTGGTATGATAATAACGGTCGCGAACCGTCTGGGCATTGTTGTTTGCAATTTGTGACAGAGGGGACGGTGACCGTGCGTAGGGGCTCGACCTATGCGGTGGTGCCGACTGGTGGTGCTTTCATTTTTTATAACGGTGAAGACAGTGCCTACGGTATAAATGAGTTGTGCAGTCAGCGCTGCGCTTGTGAATTTGTGACTTTTAGTGGTATGGGTTTGTCTGATCATTTTGCGATGATGATTGAGGAATTTGGTAATATTATTCAGCCGAAGCCAGCCGCACAGTTATTGACCCTAGTGCGTAATTTAAGTGATCGCGCCAGCCAGCATTTAAGCGCGGACCAAGCGCATGCAATTCCTGCAGTGTATTCGTTTGTCGGTTCACTGTTTGTTATTTTAGATCAGGCAAAGGATGTGGCTCGTAAGCCAGTGGATAAAGCGATACACCGTATCGTTACCAATCCCTTGTACCCGTGGTCGATTAAGAGTGTGGTGAAGGACTGCGGCTGTAGTCGCGAACATTTTACGCGTATTTTCAGTGAACGTTTTTCAGCTAGCCCCGCCGATTGGCTAAATCAACAGCGGGTCAAACATGCCTTGTATTTATTAAGTCACACTAGCATGAGCGTAGCCGATATTGCCACCCAGGCCGGTTTCTCTTCAACGCACACTATGGCGCGTCAGGTCAAACAGGAGTCTGGCCTAGCGCCTAGTCAAATACGTAGTGCTGATTAAAACGTAATAAGTACTTCGGCCGTTTTCTTGCCTGATGATTTCACGCTTAAGAGTTTATTGTGGTAGCTGAAGCTGACTGCACGTTCATTGACGATGACGGCTTTAGGTTTTTTATCGCAGTAGAAGCCGATTTTTGCAGAGCCTGCGACGAGGTGGCAAATATAGCCTTCATCGCACCAACCGTGTACGTCGATGGCTGCGCAGCCATTGTATTGATCGAGTAAGCCCAGCGGGGCGACACCATCAACGATGGGTGAACACCAAACTAATTCAAAGGCCGCAGCAGCGAGGTCACAGAGCTGCTGGTCTTTTGCGCGCTGTACGCTGAGCGTTTTTGCTTCATGACGGTAGCAGGCATAATTAGCTCCGTTCAGCGCATCTGGATGATCCTTAACTTGAAAGCTGCAACTGATTGCTTCCTCGCTATGTTTGCAATGAAATAAGCCAAGAATTAATACATCTTGATGGTGGTTGTAAATTTTCAGGGCTTTGTCTTCAGCGCCGACATCAGTAAAGAGACTGTCTTCGCAAACCAGCGCAGGTTGCTCGCAGCGTAAGACGCGTCCGTCAGCGAGTGCAATTTTCTTTAATAGCTTGAAGTTTTGTTTTTTGGGATAATCACAGACATAGATGGGGCCGCCAGAGATTGCGCGTGCTGCGGCGTGGAATTCTGCACAGGGACTGTGGGTTTGGAACATATCCCAGTCGGGAATGCTGAAATGACTGCTGAGCGTTGCGTTAAAGGCATTGATGCTGACGTGCATTTGTTGGGCTGCGATATTTTTTTTCGGGAAATAATCATCCGAATTGCGATAGGCGTTTGAGCTCATCATGTTGAGTCCAACATCGGAGCCACTACTCATGCAGTGCAAAATATTGCCATTAAAGAAATGCTGACCGGCGCCTTGGAAGGCTTCTTGGTAGGCGCGCATGGATTGTCCACGACTGCGTTTCAAGTGGCTGTAGCGTTCGAGGGCTGATTGGTTGTCGACTTTTGTCATGTCAACATTTTGGCTTTTGAGGTAGCGATAAAAATCAAAGTAAAAACGATGGATGTCATCGGGGTCAATCATGCGTAGGTCAGCAACTTGGTCGGCGCCTTCCCATGGGCGAATTTTGCCACGATTGGCAAAAGTTTTATACTGTTTGCCGAGTTCACTTTTGGGATCGACACCGCGCCAGTAGCCTTGGAATGCATGCCAGACACCAAAGCTGTGTAATTTGAATTCGTCTTTTGCCATATCGGCAACGGCTTTGAGGCCTTTTGGGAATTTCTTTTTATCAGCGACAAAGCTGCTGAGCATTTCTTCACGATGCGAGAGCATGCCGTCGTCTAAGATCATATGGCCAAGTTGCACGCCACCGTCTTTGAATGATTTGAGGCCTGCGCGTACCTTTTTGTGATCGACATCTTGATAGAAGGCATCCCAGGTACACCAGCCAAGATAATCAACAAAATCCGGAATAGCTTTTTCTTCACGCGTGTGGAAGCTACCTAGGATTTCACTGACTTCCTGCATCGCTGCTTTGATTAAGGCATGTGCGCGTTTACCGCTGCGCGTATAGAGGACGCGTACACTTGTGTGGCTGTCTGTTTTCAAGCCGTTGTCCCATTTGATAGAGAGACCTGTCTTGTGAGCACTGCCGCTTTGCTGTGCTGTGATGCTCGCGGTATTGGGTGCGCTATCGCTGCCACAGAGGACGGCGCGGTAGTCGCCGTCACAGAGGGGGATGGCGACGTGAAACAGGCGCTGCGTGTCCTGCCACAAGAGGAGTTGGCATTCATCCGGAACAGTGTTGAGCGAGGTTTTACCAAAACAGGGGCGCACCCAATACACATTTACGCGGGCAATCGCCAGCCACTGTTGGCAGTTGGTGACCGAGAAAAAGCTGCTCTGTTTATGCTTGAGCCGTGCGCCGCCGATCGAGTGCAGCTGTGCGCCTGAGGCAAGTTGTTCTTGAATGCGGTCGCTGCTGTTGGGGAGAGAGGCTCTCATAGGTATCTCGCTGTTCCTAAGTGCTGTGGCCATTGGCCACTTGGGTTGGCTAATCATTTTCAGCGCAGCACTTTGTCAAAGCCTACTATGCAAGAAATAGTTATCACTTAGCTTAGGCATATGCACGATTCTTGCTTCTTAAACAAGATGATCGTTTTCCACACCTATCCGCTCGTTCTGCGCTAGCAATGGAGAGTGGGCTGATTATAGTGCCCAGCCGATTTAAGGCCGTGGGTATTGGGCTGAGGATCTGGAAGAAGTACAGCACGAACAAACACACGCCACACAAACTAGGAGTGGGATATGAGCGACGACGTACGGATCGGTATCATTGGTGCAGGTAACATGGGGACCTCACATGCGAAACAAATTTTAAATGGTGATGTTCCAGGTGCAAAACTATGCGCTATCTGTGATCTTGACCCTGATAATCTGAAAGACTACGTCGATAAAGAAGGTGTGGTTGTTTTTGAAAACAGCGATGACTTTTTTGCCAAGGCAGAGATTGACGCCGTCATTATCGCTACGCCACATTATGATCATACGCCATTGAGCATTACTGGTTTTGAAAAGAACTTGCATGTCTTAGTTGAAAAACCATTGGCCGTGCATGTTAACGATGCCAAAAAGACGATTGCCGCTTACGAAAATCGTAGCGATAAATCAAAATTATTTGCTGAGATGTTTAATCAACGAACCAGCCCTTTGTACAAAAAATTAAAAGCACTGATTGAAGATGGCGAGCTAGGTGAGATTCGTCGCGTAAACTGGATTATCACTGATTGGTTCCGTACCGAAGCGTATTACGCAAGTGGTGGCTGGCGTGCAACATGGAAGGGCGAGGGCGGTGGCGTCTTGGTAAACCAGTGCCCCCATAATTTAGATTTGATGCAGTGGCTCTTTGGTATGCCGAGTAAAATTCGCGCTTACGCACGCTGTGGTCAATTTCACAATATTGAAGTTGAAGATAATGTAACAGCTTATTTAGAATATCCGAACGGCGCGACAGGTGTGTTTATCGCGACTACTGGCGAAGCACCCGGAACTAACCGACTCGAGGTTGCTGGTGAACGCGGTAAAATTGTTATCGAACACGGTAAATTGCATTTTACCCGCAATGAAGTCGAAATGTCGGAACACAGCAAAACGGCTCCAGGTGGCTTCGGCTGTCCACCAGTCTGGGAAATTGATATTCCTATTCA
>CBDUFM010000347.1:0-4219 GCA_965366325.1 uncultured bacterium | reverse complement strand
AGACGGTTTCGCATAGCGGAGTGCACGATCCTTCTCAAGTGCCATGCGTAAAATTGCCACGCACTCAGGAGATAAATCCGGATTAAACATGCGCGGATCTGGCAGCACCTCATGCAAGACCTGCTGCAAGGTAATCAACGCGGTTTTTCCAATAAAGGGCGGCCGTCCACAGCACAAATGAAATAACGATGCACCCAAACCATAAATATCAGCACGAATATCAACATCGTCATCACCACGTGCCTGCTCAGGCGGCATATATGCCGGCGAGCCCATCACCGCACCAGCCATGGTTAAACGATCCTCATCGTCAGTAAAAAATGCCAGCCCTAAATCCGCTAATTTTGCAGCGCCATCATGAGCAATAAAAATATTTGCCGGCTTAATGTCGCGATGCACCAAGTGTGCTTGGTGAATAGCATCTAGGCCACGTGCACAATCACGAATAACCCCCAGCGCCTTCGACTCGGCAACAAAGCCAGTTTTACTGTTTTTAATAATCTGCTCGGCGTCACCGCCGGATACAAATTCCAATGCCATATACCACTGGCCATTCTCGTGACCAACATCATAGCAGGTCACCACATGCGGATGCACAACACTTGCAGCTGCCTTGGCCTCACGCACAAAGCGCGTGCAGAATTTTTTATCTTTGGCCAGATGCTCTGGTAAAACTTTTAACGCAACCGTCCTATCTAACTGTTCTTGCGACGCCTTATAGACGACGCCCATCGCCCCTTGGCCGATTTTTGCCAGGATGCGGTAGCACGCAATTTTGTTCACAGCCGGAATTTGCTCAGTCACAGTATAAGGATACTCCCATTCGTCTCTTACAGCAAGGTAAGATGAAGCGGCCTGGGGCTTTATGATTGTATCGTTTGCATCATTTACTACGATAGCACACAGTAATATGAGCCCTAACGACAGTGAACACGTAGAAGCGCCCTTCTGGGCTGAACTCCTCATAGGAGAGCAGGCTCATCCATGCACCATGATCTACCTCTCGATGCATAGCATGGAATTAGAAATGAGCAGCCCGCCAGCAGTCGGCAGTGACTGCGCCGTCCGCGTCCAACTCCATAACCGTCACAACACCGACCTCTCGGTCCTCTGCCAAGGCAGCATCGTCGAGCACACCGACGAAGGCGCACGCTTTCAAATTCAATCGGCCGATAACGAAGAAGGCCTCAACAACCTGCGCAACATCGTTCTCTTTCACGCAGTCGACCCCAAACGCGCAGCCGCTGATTTAGATCGCCAGGCTGACAACTAAATCAGGTTTCAATAAAAACTGCAAGAACCCATACCACGCATGTAAATAGGTGCTGATACATTGCGTACCTTTGCGACCGACACCCCTTACTACCCATCAACACAAGCATACCGTGGCCTACACATTCCCACGGAGTAAATTGTGCGCCCTATCTTCCTGATCCTCATAATCCTTATCAGCAGCAATTGCATACTTCACGCAGCAGACACCGTCACGCTCCCAAAGGATGCACAGGCCATCATTGAAAAAGCAAATGCTGCCATTGCTAAGATCACTCAAGAAGCCAACGAAGACGTTGCAAAAGTACACAGCAAATCAAATAAGAGTCTGCAAAGACTCGTCAAAAAAGCTGCGCGCAAAAGCCCAGAAACAGCAGAAATACTATCGCAAAAAATAGAAGAACTACAAGAAAGCGTTGCCAAACTTTCACGACCAAAATTATTAATTGAAGACGGCGTCACTATTGGCTTCCTAGGAGACTCCATAACACGTGGCGGCTGGGCTGACAAAGGGTACATTAAAAGAATTCTTTCTGGCCTAAAAGCAAATAGCATTACGATTACTCCGTATCCGGCAGGCGTCGGCGGACATAAATCAAACGATATGCTCGCACGTTTAGAAAAGACGTGCTTAGCAAAAAACCTGATTGGATGACGCTCAGCTGTGGCGTCAATGATGTCTGGCATGGTGCACGCGGCGTCCCACTCGATCAATACAAAACGAACATAACAGCTATCGTCGATCAAGCTCAAGCCGCTGGGATTAAAGTAATGTTACTAACCGCGACTGTTATCGGCGAAGACCTCGTGAATGCATATAATGCAAAAATCGCTACGTATAATGAATTCTTGCATGCACTTGCCAAAGAGCGTAAGCTACCTGTCGCAGATCTTAACGCAGATATGCAAGCCTTTATTATGGGGGCGCAAAATCCGACCGGCAATTTACTCACTAGCGATGGCGTTCACATGAATGACGCAGGAAATCTTTTAATGGCACGAGGTATCTTACGTACATTTGGTCTTGATAATAACATGATGCAACGAGCAGAAGCAGCCTGGCAGAAATAAAAAAGATACTATCCGCAAATTCAAACACAAAAAAACCACCGGCTTGTACCGATGGTTTTTTCCAAGCATTAAAATAATGCTACATACGTTTACGAAAAGCGACATCCAAACGCGCCGCTTCATCATCAGCGATACCAAGACGCTTCGCCACTGCCCGTGCTTCAGCCTGTAACTCCGCATTCGCATCAGGACCAAGATAAGCAGCATCCAGTGCTTGCTCGAATAAATAACTTGCAGCATCAGCACGTGCCTGAGCACTCACCTCATCACTGAGCTCCAAGCTACTACTAATTTCACCCAAACGTTGCACTTCTGCATCATCTAAGTCTTCGTCTGATAAGGCCACCGTCCAACAGAGCATCAACATATTTGCCTTAATGGCAGCGCTTTCAACGCCCTCAAACTCTGCCGCCTGCACAGCTCCTTTAGCGACGATATCATCAATCGAACCATCAATAAAGCCGGCCAGGAATTGTTTCTCTTCTTCAGCAAGCGAGCCATCTACATTCGCAACATCAACCAATAAACGTGATAAAATCTCACTATCAAAGCGCGAACTGATTGGGTCCTGGCTCAAACGCTTCTTAAAAGCCGAAGCTAAGCTGCCAGCACTTTGCGTAGCAACGAATTGCCCCTTCTCATCATTCCATACAAATGAGGACTGAACCTGTTTAAATGCATCAACAACGCCGCGCTGAACGTCTTCTTCTGTGTAAGTCTTCCCCTTGCCAACGTTGCTGGTGGCGCCACTCACGGCTTCGCCCGCAATGCGTCCGGCCATACCGCCACCAACGGCAGATCGAATGGCTGAAACCAAGCTACGTCGCATACTGGAAAATAAGGTGCGCTTGGCCTGTTCCTTCACCTTGCCACCAGTAGAATTTGCCGCAGTACTGCGTAAACCCGCTGAGCTCTCAACTGTTGTTGCGCTTATGGGGCATTTAAAGACACAGTTAACAGTGTCACCGCTTACCTCTGATGAATCTAGCAAAACCTTTACATTGTCGTAATTTACATCTGACATTCTATCTCCTAAACGGATATTGATATTTACACCACTTTTCTACTCTAGGTTATCGATGTCAAGCAATCAGTGAGTAAATTTTAAATACAACTGCATTGGGCACCTCAAAAGACATACAAAGACAGAATTTAACAAAGGAAAACAATGCGATTCACAGCCCTTCTACTACTAGTCCTGTTGATGATCAGCGTCAACACGTCTATCGCTGAAGAAACACAAAGAGATTCGAGCACACCAGAACAGATCAACGTTGCGGTACGCATTTCGCCACCCTTTGCCATGCAAGACGCAAACGGAAAATGGTCCGGCATTGCAATTGACGTATGGAATTCCCTAGCAGCACAACAGAACTTACAATACACATTTATTCCCAGCAGCGTGCCCGAACTGCTTGAAGGCGTTTCCCAAAAGCGTTTTTACGCTGGCGTTGGTGCCATATCGGTCACCAGTCAACGCGAAGAAAGCGTAGATTTTACACATCCATACTTCAAAACTGGCCTTGGCATCGCCGTCCAACAACAAACACAATCAACGCTAGTAAGAGTTCTCTACGGTCTCATAAGCTGGAGCTTCCTTAAAGTCATCATTGCCTTGCTCATTCTACTCGGTGCCGTCGGTATCGCAGTCTGGTGGTGTGAACGCAAAAAAAATCCCGAACAATTTGGCGGAAGTATAGGTCAAGGCATTGGCGCAGGTTTATGGTGGTCTGCTGTCACCATGACCACCGTTGGCTATGGCGATAAATCACCGCAGACATTTGCCGGGCGTAGTCTCGGATTACTTTGGATGTTTGCCTCAATCATTGTAATCTCCAGTTTTACCGCGGGCATTGCCTCAAGTCTCACAGTGGAT
>CBDUFM010000346.1:0-4220 GCA_965366325.1 uncultured bacterium | reverse complement strand
CCTTCTTCAGCGTCGTTTCAATTATTTTCATCTTTACTCCTCCGATACAACGAAGACCACACCATAAACCCTGGCGATTGACCTAATGGCATGCGCGTGGGATAGGCAGCCTTATATAATATGATTATCAATAGGAACTACATGCTATAGGAAAAGCTTACCCCCAATGAATTCTGCTCCATAGTAATAGACGCATTCTCGCCTATCACGGGCGCCGCCGTTGGCCCAAAAACAGTGGGACCTTTTATGGTGTGCTCAAACGCATGCATATAGTTGAAAGACCACTCAATATTTCGGCTGGGCCTATAACTCATACCCATCGTGGCATGCCATTCAACAGTTGCAGGCGCCAACATATTAAATAGTACACCCTCATCAGAAATCGGGCTCTTCCCATAGTTGGCGCCAACACGGAAGCTCCATTGATCGTTGTAATCGTAATTCACCCCAAGTTTATAGACAGTTTGATCATCCCAGCCAAAGCCCAAACCTTTATCCGATCCAAGCACATCCCCCACCGACCCATCGGGATATACCGGGAAGAAATTTGCTGGACTCGCCGGATCAGGGCCAAGATTGCCAACAGATGCAACCTCACTAAAAAGGATCCGCTGGATATCGAACGCCACTGTCACGTCTTTATAGGGCTTTACTGCTAGCCCGATCGAATAATGCTCAGGAATATCAAAATCACCTTGTTCTGCGAAAAGGTTTTTATATTTATCGAATTCCGTCATATAGACACGGGATGCATAGTTGGCCCCGAGTTTCAGCTTACCTTTGTAAAAGGTACCCAGCCAGCCAAGGCGAATTCCCGCCCCATATGACCAATCATTACCTTGATTGGTCAAGTTTCCTGACGTAGCTGCAAAGCCAAGCGCATCAAAGGCCTGCAAACCATAAGCTCGAAATGTCTGAACCCCTATAGCAAGTGACGCGCCAATTGCATGTTGTTTATTAATCTGATACGCAACACTAGGCAGCATCTGCATCTGCATCAGACTCACACCAACTGTAGGGGTGCCGAGGCAGTTGAAATTATAAAACGTGGATGCGACACCACCACTGATATCACCGCTATTGCAGCTTGGATTACCAGGTACTGTCTGATCATAGCGAGTTCCAAGACCTGCACCCACTGCCGCCATACCAACCGTCAATTTCCTATTGAATTTATATATCCCCCCCATATTCGGTATAAGAAACAGATTAGCATCGCTGATATGCTCTACGGGTCCATTGGCACCCGGAAATCCGGATTCAAGAGTCGCACTATCATGCACCACCCCCCGCGGCGGATTAAATAGCTCGCCACCCACATCTATACGCATGGTGTTGAACTCGACACCCGCCATAGCCGCCGGATTACTCGCCGCAGCAAGGCTATCGGAGGCTGATGCCACACCCGTCCCCCCCATGGCACGAGACTTGGCACCAAAACCGATAAGGAAATAGCCGTTGGTCGCATGGGAAACAGCGGGGGCAAACAAGCTACAAAGCACAGACGCCGCGATAGCGCGGCTGAAACGTATAGACATTAGGTATCTCCTCCGTTACTACTTTTACTTATATAGCGGTGTGCAAATGAACTTAAATTAGCATTTTTGTTTTGCCAACAGTTCAATCAATGCGCGGACAACACACCTTCATTTATCTTTGGAAATGTAACATAGCACTTTTCTTGATAACAAGCGGAGCGAGCACAGCCCAGGAACCATCAAATCAGGCGCCCCATTTGGCATACTAAAAAATCTTCATAAAAAATTCATTTAAACCTAACGCCCCGGCACTCAGCATCTACCATCCCGCCGAAAGATCTTCCCACGGAGTACTACACAGCACGAGATCAACCACCCGAATTACGTCGGGTTTCCTTACAAACTAACTAACCGTATAGGCGCCTTCAGTCGAATCACACAACCAACTGTTATCTCGATAATTTCTAATTAACCAACCTCGATGGAATCAGGTATATTTTTGTTGGAATTTCTTACATAAATATTCATTGTACGCTGCCAAATAATAAGTAAATTCCAAACACACCGTTTATTTACATATGGTTACAAATAATGGCCCGACGTTTGCTTAATGTTGCTGACAGTTCACAAACTACGGTAATCGTGTTTGGTACTGGACTTAAAGACTTGGTTATAAAAATCGATTCTTGTGAATACTCTCTCTGTAGGAGTTGATAATGAAAAAGACTGTAATCGCAGCCAGCATGGCTCTTGCTTTCGGTGCTATGGGTTCCGCAAACGCCGCCTTCACCTCGATGGCTGATGGCAACTACACGCTAACCATCGATAGCGGATGTTTTGCATTCGATAACTGCCAGGTCAGCGGCAACGGTACCCTGACTGACAACACCACCGCGAATCAGGCGGACGCATCAGCCTTTGGCTCTCCCGCTGGTAGCGGCATCGTTGGTGACGGCTTCATGGGCGTTATTAGCTTCACCCTCACTGGCGGCAACATCAGCGTCACCTCCTATTCCCAGGACTCTTATCTGGGTACGGCAGGCGGCACCTTCTACATCCGCGCTTCTGATATGTCCACCATGGGCGGCAGCATTGACGGTTCAGGCAATATGTCATTCGACCCCACCGGTCGCACTGGCCTTGCTGCGAACTACGCAGGTACACTCGGCGAACAGCCATGGGCTTACCAGTCGTTCACCACTGGCACGTCCACCAATGCTGCACAGGGCTTCACTCCGCCCTTCTCAATGACTGGTAGTGCCCTGCAAGATGCTGGTGCTGGCGTATGGACTGGTACTTTGGTAGCAGCTGGCAACGTGGGCCCGGAATGGGGTGGCTTCAACACCCAGCAATACTCCGAGCTGTTCAACGTTACCATTACAGCTGAAACTTCTGCAGTGCCCGTACCGGCCGCTGTTTGGCTGTTTGGCTCTGGCCTGATGGGCCTAGTGGGTATTGCTCGCCGCAAAAAGGCCTAATTAGCTACATAATGCTAATTTAAGAATATATAATAAGAATCCGGAAAGGGCGACTGACAACGGGTACCGGTTCGCCGGTGCCCGTTTTTATTTCAGCGATTATGAATTGAGCAGCACAACAGCAACATAAGCGTTGGGGCATGGATTACGCAACCGAAACTCTTCTCAAGGCGCATAGACTGCTACACTCCGGCAATCTTGCCAAAGCAGAGTTATTATACAAAAAGCTTGCGAAAGCCCACCATGGAAACCCTGACGTACTACACTTACAGGGCCTCATCGCAATCCGTAAAGGCCAATACGAAAGCGCGATAAGCACTTATCGAAATGCGCTTTATATCAAACCCAACATCGCACCTTTCCACTACAACCTGGCAATCGCCCATATCAATACCGGACAGTTTGATGAAGCTGTAAGGCATTTAGAACATACCATCCAGATTGACCCTACCCTAACACAGGCCTATTGTGATCTCTGTCTGGCACTCACCCGATCAGGCAATATTGAATCTGCGTTGACAATAGGGAGAAAGGCAGTTGAATTATTGCCAGACCACCCCGCCTCCCATTACAATTTGGCACTCGCTCTCGATCGCTGGAAGGACTTCGAGACAGCCTTCAGCCACTATCAACGCGCCGCCACCCTCGCGCCTGAACATCTCGGCATCCAATTTAACCTGGGGAACATGTATGCGAATCGCGGTGAACTGGAACAGGCCAGACGCTGCTTCCAAAAAATACTTAAGGAAGATCCATTCAATCTAGCGGCATACAGGAATCTGATACGCATCACCCGCTATACCACCCCTGACCACCAGGATGTAAAACAGCTTAAAACGCTCCTCAATAATAAATCGCTTACCGACGACCAGCGCACAAGTATTTTCTTCGACCTCGGCAAAATTCATCAAGATTGCGAACTCTTTGACGAAGCATTCAATTTCTTTATCCAAGGCAACCAATTACAGGATGTAAAGCATAATTTCTCGACAGCAAAATTTATCCGCCACACTCATAACCTGCAGAAACACTATACTCAAAATCTGATCGATAGATTAAGCTTACATGGAAATCCATCCGAAACACCGGTTTTTATAGTTGGCACGCCACGATCTGGCACAACATTGGTAGAACAAATTTTATCCAGCCATGGGGAAGTTTTTGGTGCTGGTGAGTTGGAGTGGTTTGGTAAAGCAGTAGCCGCTCTGCCCGATCTGGTAGCCACTACAGAGGAATACCCTACATGCATTGAGAACATGGAGAA
>CBDUFM010000345.1:0-4233 GCA_965366325.1 uncultured bacterium | reverse complement strand
AAACGAACCTGGCATTAACGATGGATGCACTCATGGCGGCGTTGTAGGATGGCCACCTACACCTAGGCCTTGGTTTTTGTTGTTTAAATGTTCATCGTTAAACCGCAAGTTCTCCAACGCCTTACGAAAACGCTCATCATCATTAAGATTATTAGGCGGGTTGAACTGATATTGCGAAGCAGGCGGTGTATAGCTGTAAGACGTCGTCGAGCCCCTATTCGCACATCGACCTATCTGTGACAAGACAACGACTATAATCCAGATTAAAACCCATGGAAAACCCGATTCTGGCTCTTGAGAGACACGCTTGGTTTGTCGCCGCTTTCCCCTGCGGCGCGAGTCTGCTTGTCGATTCTGGTTACGCCGCTTGCTACCATGCTTATCCGCATATTCATCAGCCAGCCTTAACAATTCAGGAGCGCGCTGTGCCAACATAAACCTACATTCACTATCCTGAAACAGAGAACCCAGTCGTTCGATTAATGCAGTACTCTGTTCCGAATTTGGGTCATGAACCCATTTTTCAGTATGCAAAATATGTGCTACATACACACGTAATGACTCTGGATAATAGCGCAGCTCACGCCCTGCAGCGATCATCCGTTCCGCAAAATACACAGGGCCACTTTCCTGCTGCCCCGGTGTTAAATTTTCATAACCATTCTTAAACAAACGCTCCGCTAGGTCGTGATTTACAACAGCCAATTCGTAAGCCAAAAACATGGAGAACAGGCCCGCCTGCACTAAGCATATGCGCTCCGATGCTTCCAACCACTCAACTGCGAAATCCTTTAGACCAGCGTAATCTCCTGCATGAACACGCTGTTCTAAGATAATATGCGTAATCTGAGTCTGATCGTTATCCATTTCCCTGAAGAGCAGATCATGAGATACATGACTTGATAAAATCTGTGGTCTATCTTGAGTTTTTGATAGCAGTTCCCGTTGCCAGTCGTGCACGCTTATGGACCCAACGGCAAATTTTTCATTCAGCGCTTGAATAGCTTCACCTAAGTTGTGTTGTTCAGCCGCTGTTAAATCAGGTAGCGATTCAGGCACAGTGGCCTTATCACCTAGCGCTGCCTCCTCCTCATCACTGTCTTGGTAAAGGCGTGCTACATTATCCAAAATTTGCTGTGACTGTGCTTCCGTATCCACCTGCACACTATCCTGCGCCCGTAGCTCCGCTGGCTTCTCTGGCTCCTCCACCGCAATATCAGTAGCGCCAATCCGTTCTTCAAATTTTAATAATTGTAATAAGTGCTCATACGCATCACGAATTTCCCTAAATTTTTCCGGATGCGTATCAGGGCGGTATTCTTTTATAGCGCGCGCATAAGCTCGTTTAATTTGTTTTTTATCGCGCACATCTTCATCTAAGCCAAGGACGGCCCATATTGAATCCGGTTCTTGGCCACTATTCATTTCTTGTCGGCTCATCATCAGGAAGCCAAGGCCCACGTCGCTCAGGCTCATCTGCATCGCTTAGTTCTTCTGACTGGCTAGGCAACTCAACATCACTCTTATCTAAAGACATGCGCTCCTTCTCGTGCACATAAAAACCATCAATAAATTGGTCCAAGGCTGTTCCTGTCCAAGCCACAGCCTGCTTATCTTCTTGAGCCAACGCTGACTCAAACTGTTCCAAGAGCTGACCTAAATGCTCCCTGTAGGCACCATTTAAATCTTCATATAAACGAATAGCTCGCTCAATACGCGCTCGATTTGGCAATAAATCACGCAAATTAATCTTCAGCGGTTGCAGTCGTTTAATTGCTTTTGCTATTTCATCTTTAGTCAGGTGCCCTGGACGCTCCTCAATAACTGCAGTAGTTTTTTTCTTTGTTGCCAATGCCGTGACGTCAATCTCTAGGATCCCATTCATATCATAAGTGAATCGAACATCGCATAAGCCCGAATCTTCTTGCCCGGGCTTTCCTCGCAGACCTTTTACCCTAATCGATCCCAAGCGATGATTATCTTTAACATAGCGATGTTCGCCCTGATATATCTGAAGATCTAACTCATCTACTGTAGCCGACAATGATTGATAAACATTGCTTCTACTGATAGGCAAGGTGGAGTTCCTATCTATAATAGGGGAGAAAATGCCCTCTTCAAAATAATTGGGCCGCAATTCTCGACTAATCGACACACCCAAAGAATGCGGCGCCACGTCTGTCAACACCATATCTTTAACGGCATCATCATTAGACACGAGTGATGCCTGCACCGCAGCACCTTGGACAACCACTAAATCTGGGTCAATATTGTCTAGAACCTGATCATTGCTCAAACCACCAACAATTTTATGGATAACATGCATGCGGCTCGCGCCGCCCACTAAAATAACCGACTCCAGTTCTCGCAGACTTAACTGGGCGTCGCGCAAACATTTAACCACAACTGGGCGTAAACGATCGCTTAAATCCTGGGTGCATGCAGCAAACTCCTGACGCGTTACTGTTATTGTGTCATCAAACCACTCCAACTGGGCGACATCAGCCTCACTTAATTGTCGCTTCAAAACCTCCACTTTAGGCCTCAGCTTAGCCAACAACATCTCTTCACACTGATCAATGCTTAGTTTCGCGGCCACGCACGCTAATAAACAATCTAAATAATCTTCGCCGCCGAGACGACTGATGCCACCTGATGATTTTACATCAATCACTTGTTCAAATATTTCCAACACGGTCACATCAAATGTTCCGCCACCTATATCAAAGACCATGAGCGTCGAATCAGCTTCTTTATTTTGGCAGCCATATGCCAATGCAGCTGCAGTCGGTTCATTTATTAATCGTTCGACGCGTACTCCCGCTATTTCAGCAGCATCAATGGTAGCCTGGCGAGGTGCATCATGAAAATAGGCTGGCACACTAATAACCGCGCTTGTCACCTCTTCACCTAAACGCAATTCGGCAATGCGTTTCATTTCTTTAAGAATACATGCTGACAGCTCTACGGGCGTCCACGTCTTACCACCAAATTGATAGGTTTTCTCAGTCCCCATATCGCGCTTAAAACACGCAACGCCTTGAGACGGGTCAGTTACCAAGCGGTCACGCGCAGCACGCCCCACCAACAGAGCGCCGTCCTCGGCTATTGCCACTACCGACGCTGTCATGATTTCATCTAACTCGTTCGCTAAAACTCGTGGATGACCGTCAACAGACACACTGACAAGTGAATTAGTCGTACCTAACTCAATTCCAATACTATGCATAGGCTATGTACCATAGGCAGGTATCATATTAGTTCAATTGCACACTTGCTGATAGTATAGCAACACTATGAAATGCCCACAATCCTGCCATGGATCTATCGAAATGAGATCACATCTCTTATCGGACACAGAGCATTGCCGCCCAGCATGCCGCTACACAGGTTACCAGGACCAATAAGAAACCGTGTTATCATGCTTGGTCACCGTGCACTGGCACTGTGCTCTAAACCTGCTGCCGTTTAGTCGGCAGCCCGCTCCTCGCAATACGCCAAAACTTCAGCAAAGGCAACGCCCTCACAGCGTCCGAATAATGGCGTGCTGCGTAGGCCACGAATTGCTGTTATTCCTGGCGATGTGAGGCCGCATAAAAAACGCGCTTGTTGTCGTGGGCGCGCAAGCGCTGTTGGATTATCTGTGGCTAATTCAGCAAAGCCCGTGAGATCACAATCTTCTATGTTCTGCTTGCGTTGGGGAGGAACAACTGCCGCCGCATCACCAAGACAAATACCGCAGTGTCCACAGTTTTGAATCTCTTCTCCAAAATAATCTAAGAGATGCGCGCACAGGCAGCTATCAAGCTGGGCGTAATCAAGCATAGATGCAATGCGTTTAATCTCGAGGCCTTCGTGGACGTTTATTTGTTGATAGAGATTTTCACACCAGTTATCGACGTCTAAACTCGGCTGCAGTAAACGAAAACGCTGGCGATACCCCGCTAATTGAATCTCGCCAAGGCCTTTCATCTGCAAACTATCTAGCGCACGTAAAATGACTTCGCGCGGTTGCTGACAAGCCTCAATCGCATGCTCCATATCATGGGTAATCCACTTACGAGCCTTTTTACCGGACTCGAATATTTTCTTTAAAAACGCAGCCTGACGTTCTGGATACGCGGCCAGCACTTCTTCTTCGTCCTTGTTTAACGCATAACGAATATCTGCGTAATAAAATCCTTCTGAGCGAATTTGTTCAGCTAACTCCAAACGCGTTAGCAAGGTATTCAC
>CBDUFM010000344.1:0-4244 GCA_965366325.1 uncultured bacterium | reverse complement strand
AACGAGGTGGTTTTATTGAGCGTTTCGGTGATTTGCTCAATGTTCCCGCATTGAATTTTGGCATCGGCGGTAATACCACGCGTGATATGTTGGCGCGACTGGGGGATCTCGTCATTCCTGCTGATTGTTTAATAGTGATTTCGCTTGGTATTAATGATGTCGCGCGTCATGGCGAGGATGCTCAATCGCACCGGGTTCCTGTAGATGTGCATGCAAGCAATGTTGCAAAAATTATTGAATTATTAAAGCCGCGTGCTGAGCTTTTGTACATGACGCAATTTCCTGTCGATTATGCGGCGCGTCATTTGGACGCTGCGTACACCGAATCGTTTGTAGCTGCTGGATTGTCTGCAGCGCGTGCAGCTAATCTGCCCAGCATTGTGCTCAAGCCAGAGCTCGAAAAGCTGGAACGTTGGCAAGATCTTCTTGCTGATGACGGTTTGCATTTTAATGCTGCTGGGCACGCATTTATGGCAGCGCTTTTGCATGCTGCAGTCACCACCTAAATACTGGCACGCACACAGACATAAAAAGAAGGCCAAGTGAAAATCACTTGGCCTTCTTTTTATGTATTTACTGAGAATGAGTGAGCTTAGGTGTACAGCTCTTTACCCTGTGCATCAAATTCTTTGGCTTTTTCGCTCATGCCGACTTCGGCAGCTTGTTCGACTTTGTAGCCGTGTTCCGCTGCGTATTCACGAACCTGTTGGGTGATTTCCATAGAGCAGAATTTTGGTCCGCACATAGAACAGAAATGCGCAAGCTTCGCGCCTTCGGCCGGTAGGGTTTCGTCGTGGAATGAACGTGCGGTATCTGGATCGAGGGCCAAATTAAATTGGTCGTCCCAGCGGAATTCAAAACGTGCTTTAGATAAAGCGTCGTCACGAATGCGTGCACCCGGATGGCCTTTGGCAACGTCTGCCGCATGTGCGGCGATTTTATAGGTTATCACGCCCATTTTGACATCGTCACGATTTGGTAAGCCAAGATGTTCTTTAGGTGTGACGTAGCAGAGCATAGCGCAACCAAACCAACCAATCATGGCAGCGCCGATACCGGAGGTGAAATGATCGTAGCCTGGTGCAATGTCAGTGGTCAATGGGCCGAGGGTGTAGAACGGCGCTTCGTCACAGGCATACAATTGCTTGTCCATGTTTTCTTTAATCAAATGCATTGGCACATGGCCGGGGCCTTCGATCATGCATTGGACATCATGTTTCCATGCAATTTGAGTTAATTCGCCGAGGGTTTGTAATTCGCCGAATTGTGCCTCGTCGTTGGCGTCAGCACCAGAGCCAGGCCGTAGGCCATCACCAAGTGAGAAACTTACGTCGTAGGCTTTCATGATTTCGCAAATGTCTTCGAAATTTTCGTAGAGGAAATTTTCTTTATGATGAGCGAGACACCATTTGGCCATGATGGAACCACCACGTGAGACGATGCCAGTGACGCGTGAAGCGGTCAGCGGTACGTAGCGCAGTAAAACGCCGGCATGAATAGTAAAATAATCCACACCCTGTTCGGCTTGCTCAATTAAGGTATCGCGGAAAATTTCGTAGGTTAAGTCTTCGGCTTTACCGCCCACTTTTTCAAGGGCTTGGTAAATAGGCACGGTGCCGATAGGTACCGGTGAATTGCGGACGATCCATTCGCGGGTGTTATGAATATTTTTACCAGTTGATAAATCCATCACTGTGTCGCCGCCCCAGCGGATAGACCACACGAGTTTTTCAACTTCTTCTTCGATTGATGAACTGACGGCTGAGTTACCAATGTTGGCATTAATTTTGACCAAGAAATTACGGCCAATAATCATCGGCTCTAATTCTGGGTGGTTAATGTTGGCCGGAATAATTGCGCGACCGCGTGCAACCTCGTCGCGAACAAATTCAGGGGTAATTATTTTTGGTGTGCTCGCACCAAAGTTTTCACCAGCAAGGCGTTTGTCGCGTTCTTCGTTTTCACTGAGACCAGCGCTTGAGCGCAATTGGTTTTCGCGAATGGCGATGTATTCCATTTCTGGTGTAATAATGCCTTGGCGGGCATAATGCATTTGCGATACATTTTTGCCGGGTTTGGCGCGCAGGACTTGACGCTTTTCGGGGAAGGAGGCGCTTTGTGCATCGCCACTGCCATTGTCTTCTGGTTTGACTTCGCGTCCGGTGTAGGCCTCGGTGTCGTCGCGCTTTTCAATCCAGCTACGGCGTTGCTTGGTGCAGAGACCAGCGTGTACATCGATTGTGGTATTTGGCTCGGTGTAGGGGCCGGAGGTGTCGTAAACGGTAATTGGCGCATTTTCGCGTTTGGTGCCGTTGATGTCGGTTGGAGTTAGACTGATTTCGCGCATCGGGACGCGGATTTCAGGGTGAATGGTGCCTTCGACGTAGACCTTGCGCGATGCGGGAAAGGGTTCGGTTGTTATGCGGGTTTCATTATTAGGAATTTGCGTGCTCATGGCCGCTCCTTGTTCCTACGCCAGTATAATCTGGATCAGGTGATAGGGGTCTCTACTGATTCTAGACAAATCGGTAGACTCTCAGGAAAGCATGTCCTCCCCCCAAGGTGGACGCATAGCGTCTCGACCCTGCGCTGCGGTCAATCGATGATTCTGCCTTGGGCCTTGATTCTGTTGCACTGACTTGCTTGGCTGGGCTGGGCTGGGTGTCGCGCCTAGCTGGATGGAAATGCGGCTTGGCACATCTGTGCGTGACCATCGCAGTTTATTTCGATCCAATGCCCACGCTGCTCTGCCCAATCACCGACGACCATCAATTCAACACCACGTAGTTTTTGATGGATCACTTGATGGATGTGGCCGGCAATCAGTAGGTTGCATTTGCTGCGATGAGCGGCGACGCGACGCGGATCAATGAAGACTTTTTTCAAGCGGCGTTTTGCACTGGGTTTATTGGATGAGCCCTTGCTCAGTTTGCGCCCAAGATGGGCAAGGCCGTGGTGGACTGGGGCCGGCATGCTGACATGGAATGCGGCCATTAAATGATAGGTTGGGTCGTGGCAGAGGCGATCACCATGGACGATACGAATCTGCTTATCAGCAATCCGCAGGGTGAAATCGGGCCAATGGGTTTTGACGCCACAGGCTAGGCGGAGGCGCGACCCGGAGGAAAGTTCACGGTTGCCGAGCACGAAATCTAAGCGCCAGCCGGCTAAGCGGAGGGTTTGGAACTTATCGAAGACTGTTTGGAATTGCGCAATCGTGCGCTCTGTTTCGAGCCAATAGTCAAAGAGGTCACCAAGGATGACCAGATGGCTGGGCGCTCGACTTGCGAGTAGATCAAGGAACCCCAAGAAGGGACTGCTGTCATTGCGCAGGTGTACATCGCCAGCGACGTAAAGTGTCGGCTGCATATGCCTAGGCTAGCAACGGCGTTGTCTGCTCAAGCGCGTGGATAGTTTTAGCCCATGCCCCGCTATGCCTTGTTAGTTGCCTATGATGGAAGCGATTTTTGCGGCTGGTGGCGTCAGCCTGATCAGCTCAGTGTGGCGGCGCATTTCGACCAGGCCTTTGCGCGCTTGGGTGAAGCGACTGCCGCAGTGCTGGGTGCTGCGCGGACCGATGCCGGGGTCCATGCCGAGGGGCAGGTCTGTCATGTTGATTGTAAGCGGGTGTGGCAGGCCGACGAATTGGTACATGCCCTTAATGGCCAGCTCGGTGCCGCGGTGTCTTGCCTAGCCGCTGCCGCCGTAGCCGATGAGTGGCATGCTTGCCATGCGGCCAGTGGCAAAACTTACCGCTATGAATTGGATGTAAGTCGAAGTCCTAATCCACTGCGTGCTCGGTTTTCGTGGCGACCGCCCAAACGACCTGTATTGGCTGACTTAGCGGCACTGGCGTCTGTGATGCCCGGCGAGCGCGACTGGGTCGCCTTTGCGCGCAGCAGTGATTATCGTGAAGATTATGTGCGTTTGTTGCAAGAGGTGCAGTGGTCGGCAGCGCAAACACAGCCGCAGCAACAATGCTACTCCTGTCACGTTCGTGGTACCGGTTTTACTTATCACTTGGTGCGCAGTTTAGTGGGCGCGATGATCGCGACGGCAACGGGGCAATGTACGCAGCGTGACTTTGAGCAGGCCTTGGCTGGCACGCGGAGTCCCGCAGCAGATTTTCAAGCACCGGCAAAGGGCCTGTGCCTAGAGTCGGTGCATTATGATGTGGCAATCGACTGGATTTTTCAGCGCTAGGGCTAGCATCTGCGCATGCCTTATCTGACCCGTCGTTTTGG
>CBDUFM010000343.1:0-4245 GCA_965366325.1 uncultured bacterium | reverse complement strand
CTAGTGTATTTCTCACTGGCGGCTATGCCGGTTATGGTGTATCGCAATTAATGTATGCGGAATTGTATAGTCATGGTCCGTCAGCTGTTGCATCATTTGTGCTGCTGCCATTTATAGGCGGCATTTTGTTAATGTTATTGCCCAAAGTGAAGAAACGCAGTCCGCCACGATTAGGCGAGATGTGGAGAGAAAGCGTGGGTAAGCGTATGACCTTAGTGACTTTGTATGTATTGATCGTTTGTGTGGCGATGGCTAATTTGGGCATGTTATTTTTGCTGCCCGAAATCATGATGGCCTATGGGGCGAGTGAGTGGATGATTTATGGCGGTGCGCATATGATTTGGATTTTGAGCGGTGGCTTGGGCCTCTTACCATTTGGCTTTTTGAGTGATCGTATTGGTCCGCGACAAACTATGTTGTTTGCCAATGTCGGGAGCTGTTTGGTTATGACCTTGTTGCTGACAGCTTTTGGCAGCAGTGATGTGCATTTGGCATGTCTATTTATGTTATTTGGCTTGTGTAGCGGTGCCTGTCATCCAATTGCGATTGCTTATGGAAACGCGCTTATGCCGACGCATGGCGGCACTATTTCAGGTGTCTTTATGGGCGGAGCTTGGGCACTTGGTGGCCTTGGACCATTATTGTTGAGTTGGATTGCTGCAGATATGCAGATCGTTTCTATGCAACAGGCCTTGCTGGTCGTAGTCTGCTTTTGGGTTTTGACAGTTGTGTTTGCGCTGTTGTTGCCGCGTGCGCGCACACATACGCAGGGAGGGTATTCTGAGAACAGTTGAGTTAAATGCAGAACACGTGCTTTAATAAAACATACGAAATAGTATATATGTATACCCTATCAATGCATTGAAATAAACTGTGTAGTGGTATTCTTTTATTTACAGATAAACGAAAAAGGATATCACGATGACTGCTGTTCCTCTTACTGTTGATGAGATGTTTGATCTCCCTGTAACTACGATTCCTGCTGATAGGCCGGCGACTAAGGTGACGGTGCCAGACTTTTTTCAGGTTGAGTTGGAAGAGATATATGCCTGCGTACAACAGGTGCGGCGTGGACAAGTTCTAGAAATCGCGCGTTCAGCGGGTGGCTTTCCCATACATGCCATTGCATACGGAGAAAAATTAGCGCATACGCCAACAACGAATTTATCTGGCTATAACGGTGGTGGTGCAGCGACGTCCTATGTGAATGAGGATCGTAAGCAGGTGATTATTCTGATAGCGGGTTGCCATGGCGCGGAGGCGGAAGCAACGGCTGGTTGTGTAAATATGATCTATCAATTAGAGCGTGGTTTTGATTTGCGTCATCAGACGGATGCCGAATTTAATCAATTACTAGAACATTATCGTCTCATTATTATTCCATGTTTAAATCCGGATGGCCGACATAATAGTCCCAAGTGTCATGACGGTATGTCGCGGGAAGAGGCGCTGCGTGTGTGCCAAGGCGTGTGGAAGGACGGAACCAGTGTTGGCTATCCTCATTGCAAAAACTTTCAACCATTGCCGCCGGATAAAGTGCAGCACATGGGCGGTTACCCAAATGCGGATGGATATAATATCATGCATGATGCCACGCCGGGTGACATTAAGACGGCCGAGGCACGTGGCTTATTGGCTTTGGTAAATGATGAGCAAGCAGATCTCTGTTTGCATTTGCATGGGCACCAAAATTTGGCAGACATATTGCCGCCAAGTGCGGGTATGTTTGATCTTCATCGCAAACGTATTTTAGCTTACCGTATGCGTATGATGAAAGAATTGCAGGCGGCGGGTATTCCAACAAAGGATTACCCAACACCTGATCCAGCGGCAACGTGGTTGTGTCCTTTGAATTTAGCTTCGATGACGAGTATGTGCTCTGGGGCGTTATCGCCGACATTTGAGCAGCCAACTGCGAATCAGGATTTTAATACGCGTATTCAAACCGTATTTGAGATTTGTAAATTATTTATGCGCCACGGTATGAATGAACCGTTTGCGCCACGACGAGCGCTGTGCCATAGTTTCTATGACGCCAGCGCAGATCTCATTACCTATCCGTAGAAGGGTTACACGTAATAGCCATTTACTAATTCAGCGAAACGTAAACTGATGCCTTCGACTGCTAGCCAGGGTGCTTTTTGTTCGTCAGTCCAATCGCAGTAAATTACCACTTCTAATGGTGCGCAGAGCAGGCCATTGTTGAGCGCTTCAATGTGCTTTTGGGTGTGTGGGTTGGTGATGTGCGCTTCAAAGCCAGCGTAAGAGCTAAATGTTTCCTGCCAGCGGTAGACAATTTTATCATCGGTTTCTAGGACTTTGGTTTGGGCATGAATCAACATTCCAGGCTCAGTTTCTTTTACTTTTAAATCAGTCTGTCTACTTAGTTCCTCGTATTCTGCGGCGCGGTCTTTGTGGACGTGTTCGAATGCTTCTAGAAAGAAATGGCTCATGTGTGTGCTCCAGACTGAGGATTCTAATTGGATCAGCGGATGGAACAATGCTTTGTTTATCACAATTGGTGCATACGGGATTATTGCTATATTTACGCATTGATATCGGGATGTGATTGAAATCCTGTGCATGTAAGCATATTAGTCTGTTCGCAGTGGAGTTTTAATGCGCGTACTCATTTGGGCGACAACCTTACAGGCCGATATTTTGGCCTTGGCCTTATGTTTGGATCAGCATCCTGAGCATGAGCTCTTGGTTGCAGCGTCTAATTTGGATGCCTATCTTGCTGAGCCGATAGCGAAAGTTCGTCCCCTGCAATCCAAAGTGATTGACCGTCTGAAGGCGGATGTTGAGGGTGAGGTGGCCCTTTTTAAGCCCGATGTCACGGTTATCGACAATCACTTTCCTGGCTTTAAGTGTTC
Source organism: uncultured bacterium (assembly GCA_965366325.1). Classification (GTDB taxonomy): domain Bacteria; phylum Planctomycetota; class UBA11346; order UBA11346; family UBA11346; genus JANQLF01. Next base: position 1,369 of record CBDUFM010000343.1, on the reverse strand, counting down.
GACGCATATAGTAAAAATGTGGTATGGTCTCGGCTGGAAGGCGCCCAGTAAAAAGGCGCTTTCTAGTTATTATAAGGATGTGCGCCGCCTTACAGGGCTTGGTCCGGATGAAAAGAATCCTTTTTTTATGGCCCAGTGCTATGGCGAACATGACCGTAATTGGCGAATTAAGGGAATGCGCTTCCATCCAGATAATTGTGTCATTGTCGGCATGCCCTTTGCCGATTTAATTATGAAGCCGCCGTATACTAAACAGGAATTAAAAGATCATTATACGATTGATATTGAACGACGTAAAACCTTATTGGTGAACTTTACCTGGCACTATGGGAATATTGTCAGTTATCAGCCCGGATTAATCGGCCACATAAAACGGACGCTTAATATAGGTAGTTTGAATGGTAGTGATGAGGTGTTTCTGCGTAATTTGTGTGAAAAGGCATTCGCACAAAATGCAGATGTGTTATTTTGTATGCATGATCGATGGCGTTACAGTGAGGATTACCTTGCAATTTATAAGGGGCTTAAAGCGAGTTACGGTAAGCGCATTCAAATCAAGCATAAAGACGAGCACCCAGATAATCTGGCGGATTTGTGCGTTGCAGATGTGATGGTATCGAACTTGTCATCATTTATTACGTTCTTCTATCATCGTAAAAATCCAAGTATTCACCTTTGTCCGGTACCACGCAGTGTGAAAAATATTAATTTCGCTCGATTATCAAAGCGCCGCCGTGATATTGTTTATCGGCGTGCGAATCGTGATCAGGGTTACATGGCAGATCCCGCTGATAATGGTGGCATGACTGCCTACTCACGCGATGAGTGTCTAAAAATGATCTCCGCAGGGCTAGGCGATCAGAATATCTGTGTGGCAGAAACGGAAGCCTTCATTGCCAAACGCATTCATAAGGCGGATGGGCAATCAGCTATGCGTTACGTCGAGGCGATTGAAGCCTTCATCCAGGCCCCAACGAGCTAATCCCATTTCTGATGGACCCAGCTAAAGCTGCCACAATCGACGAATGAGGACAAGCCGTTGTCCTTGGTCTGACATAGGAACGTAAGATAAGTAGTAGAAGTGGGTTAAGGGGTCGTTTGGCGAGGTCTATTCGAGCCTTGCGTGTTCTGCCTGCATTTGCATTATAGCGCGCCTAGCGTCCGCGTAGCTCAGTTGGCTAGAGCGTATCGTTGACATCGATGAGGTCACTGGTTCGAGCCCAGTCGTGGACACCAAAATAAAGAAGCCCTGCAACTTGTTGCAGGGCTTCTTTATTTTCCATTTCCCCGCGTGGTTCTGACTAATGGCTCATCGTCCTGACTGTGACATCTATGGGGGCGAGCAGGTAAAATGCGCAGCATTTTAGAA
>CBDUFM010000342.1:0-4249 GCA_965366325.1 uncultured bacterium | reverse complement strand
ATGTCGCCGATTATCCAGTCGAAGTGGCTCAGGGGCTGAAGCAATTTTCTGTTGAGTTAAAACAGGAAATTCGCGAATCTAGCCCAATTGCTGAGCGCATTCATGATTCCTATACGCGATTTCAGGAATTACATGAGGCCTATTACAATGCCAGCGAATTAGCATTTATTCGAGGCCGTGATGCTTAAGGATTTTCCTGTTCATTGGTATACGGATGATCCTGTCAGTGATCCCGCAAATGGATCAGGTCAGGCGCAGCAGGAACTAAGTGGCTGGCGTTTGAGCGTGTGGGCGGCTTATTTGGCGGCTGTTATCTGTGCAGCGCTCGCATTGTTGACCTGTAGCTTGGTTTTGCTGGGGGCTTTTAATTGGGTCCATAATGGGATGGAAGAACTCAAATGGCATTTATGTGGCTCGCTGTTTTTATTGTCAGGTGCCTATTGTTTGCAGCGTAATGCGCATGTCCGTGTGGATACATTCTATGCGCGGTTTTCGCCACGAATCAAAGCTTTGGTTGATGCGGTGGGGATCGTCGTGTTTCTTTGGCCGATGGCGATGGCGGTGTGTTACTATGGTTTATTTGTAGCGATTGACTCGATGGCTGAGGCTTCTAATGATGCTGGTGGCTTGTCGCATCGTTGGTTAATTAAATTAGTTATCCCAGTCGGGTTTGCATTGTTATTGCTGCAGAGTCTGGCGGTGTTTCTACGTGCCGTCTTGTGTATGACTGCTGCACGGGCCGTTGATGAGGCGGCTGACGCATGATTGAATTATTGCCGCTGTTTATGTTTTTAGTGCTATTCTTGAGCCTATTTTCAGGTTTCCCAGTAGCCTTTTGCTTGGGTGGTGTTGGTTTTCTGTTTACCTGTCTGGGTCATATGACGGGTGACTTGGAGATCACGCAGGTTTTAAATTTATTACCAAAACGTTTATTTAGTAATGTGGTGTCTTCTGATATTCTTATCGCTGTTCCCTTGTTTATATTGATGGGCATGATTTTAGAGCGCACGCGCATTGCAGAGGACCTCTTGCGTTCGATGGCCCACTTTTTCAGACGAATGCATGGCGGCTTGGCTATTTCTGTGATTGTGGTGGGTGCCTTGATGGCGGCTTCAACGGGCATCGTTGGTGCAACGGTTGTGACCATGACGGTGATGTCCTTGCCAACTATGCTGAAGGCGGGCTATGATAAGGGCTTGTCGTGTGGGACGATTGCCGCATCTGGAACTTTGGGCCAAATTATTCCGCCGTCGATTGTGTTGATTTTGCTTGGTGACCAATTGGATGTGTCGGTGGGTAAGTTATTCCAAGCAGCTATGTTGCCGGGAATACTCTTGGTTATTGCCTATATGATGTATGTGTTTGTTATTTGCGCGTGGCGGCCACAGATGGCGCCTGCAGCGCGCGATGATGATGAAGACATTCCTCTGACGCAGTTATTACATCATTTAATTCCGCCATTATTGTTGATGATCTTGGTCTTGGGGACCATTATTGTTGGTTTAGCGACACCAACTGAGGCATCTGGTTGCGGAGCCATTGGTGCTTTAATTCTAGCGCTGTTGAAGGGGCGCCTCGATAGACGTGCCTTGTTTCAGGCTTGTATGAAGACGGCCGAAATTTCGGCAATGGTGGTGTTTATTTTAGCCGGTGCTCAGTTGTTTAGTCTTGTGTTTCAAGAGTTAGAAGGCACCGAGCAGATTATCGGACTCTTGGGGAATAGCGCTTTCACCCAAGCGAGTTTTATTTACATCATCATGTTGGTGGTCTTTATACTGGGTTTCTTTTTAGACTTTATCGAAATTTGTTTTATTATTGTGCCGATTATTTTACCGCTGTTGAAGGCCTTTGGTATTGATAGTGACAATGATTTGGTCTTTATCGGTATTTTGCTGGCATTGAATCTACAGACCAGCTTTCTGACGCCGCCATTTGGATTTTCCCTGTTTTATCTCAAGGGCTCTGCGCCAGCTGAGATTAAGACCGGCGATATTTACCGTGGAATTGTGCCGTTTATTCTGATCCAGATTGTGGTTATTGGACTGGTGTGGTTTTTCCCACAAGAATTAATTTGGTCAGTCTTAGACTATTTTAGCCCTGCCTCAGCTTAGGCTTAGGCTGCACGCCCCACATGCTTGTTGGTCAAGGAATTCACGAATTTGTTGGGTTTGGAGGGTGTTGCTGAGTGTGGAGCGCGAGTTTTGCCCGTTGCTCACGACATCTATTAAGTGTTTGTATTCATTGATGATGCCACCGAGTTCGGCCATGTCGTCGGCAGCAATTGCTAAATCAGCGGCACTCTGGCTGGAAACTAGTGCATTATTTTCGTAACATGCAACTGATCCGGGGAGGTCATACATACCGAATTGTGGAAAGGCAATGTCTACATAGCGGGTGGCGCTACGCACCTGGTAATGTTCGAGGCCGATGCCGGAATTGGGGGTCACCAATAAATGACCAATAATATTGTCTTTGCTCCATACCTGCATACTCAGATTGATGACCTCGTCTTTTTCACTAATCATCGCTTGGAGTGAATCGACAGTGCCGGTAAAGGAGAGTAGTGCGTCGAGGCCATGAACAAAGGTATTGGAAAACGGTTTATCACGGCGACGGTGGCGACTAAAACTAGCGCTGACGCTTTGGAGTGCTTCGCCAGCCATCCAATCATGCGCGATTTTCATGTATGGGGCAAAACGTCTGTTATAAGCGACGACATGCGGTAGATCGCCGACACATGTTATTAATTCTTTTTGTTTCGATGCGCTGCTGACTGGAGGCTTTTCAGTAATGAAGGGAAGCCGTGCCCGCGCTGCTTGTTCAATGAGGGACTCGGTGATGTGAACGGGTGATAAAATGCTGATGGCATCAAAGCTGCCGGAGGCAAGCATTTCATCTGCACTGCTAAAATGGGCACAGCCACCTAGCGTAGCAGCAGCTTTTTGCGCCAACTCCACATTAATATCGCATAATGCGGCGACACGAATGACGCCTTGTTTTTGTAATTTAGCGAGGGCGGGTATATGCATGCTTGATGCCCAACCGCCACATCCAATTAATCCGATTGAAATCATGCAGGAAGCATTGCTGACGCTGCATATGCGCAAGTCTGATATTTGTATAATCCAATTGTTTATTACGCTGTGTCGATGTTAAAAGTGATCAGAACATGTATATCGTAGCTGGGGCAAGCGGTTTTGTTGGTCAAGCCCTGTGTGCGCAGTGGCGTGAACGTGGGCTGCCATTTAAGCGCTTGGTGCGCAGGCCGGTCGTATCCGACGAAGAATCGCAGTGGGATCCACAAACGGGCGCCGTTGACCTGTCGCTGCTACGGCAGGCTGATCTTGTGGTTAATTTGGCTGGTGTTGGCGTTAGTGAAAAACGATTAACCACGCAGCGCAAGCAAGCAATTTTAAACAGTCGTTTGCAGGCCACCAGCAGTTTGGTTACTGCTTTAAATCAAATAACGGAACGGTCGTGTCGTTTGATTAACGCATCGGGCATTTCTTATTATGGCAACAGCGATGCTGTCTGTGATGAGTCGAGTCCAGCCGGTACGGGTTTTCTGGCGGGGGTCTGCCAGCAGTGGGAGGCCTGTCTCGAAGCGCTCACGGCGCCACATAGCTGTGTTGCCATGCGCATTGGCATGGTGCTTGGCGCTGGTGGTGGGGCCTTAGCGGAAATGCTGAAGCCGCTGCGTTGGGGTATTGCAGGCCGCCTAGGTCATGGCCGTCAGTGGATGTCGTGGATTAGTCGCCGTGATTTATTAGGCGTTATTGATTTTTTGGCAGAGCGACGGGATCTGAGTGGTGCCGTGAATGCAGTGTCGCCACAAACCATGCAAAACGAGGCATTTATGCGTTGTTTAGCAGGGGTCATGCGTCGCCCTTTTTTGCTGCATGCACCTGCTTGGGCTTTGCGTCTGCGCTTTGGCGAAATGGCTGATGAGCTGTTGCTGTCTAGTAACCGCATTTGTCCAAAAACGCTACAGGAGCATGGCTTTTCTTTTCAAGACCCAGAACTAGAGTCCTGTCTACGTTTGATGTTGGAGAAACCGCATGCTGAAACTTAAAATCGTGATCGTGGCGCTGTGTTTGTTATCGCTGAGTGCCTGTGGGGGTAGCCGTCAGATGGGTGACCTTGGCGGTGTGCCAGTTGAGTTTGAGGTGTTGTTGGAGCGTCCCTTTGTCGCGGCCATGGAAAATCGCCAGGCACGTTTAGGTGCGTCGCTTGGTGCCTCTGTGGGTTC
>CBDUFM010000341.1:0-4273 GCA_965366325.1 uncultured bacterium | reverse complement strand
TAAGCTAAGAGAGCCCATGCGTTGTAATTTATCAATGCGCGTTTGCTGACGTTCTAAATAAGCGCTGTAGCGTAATTCAATCCAAGCCTGCTCAGCAATGTCTGGTATTTCTTCGCTGAGGGCGGGGAATGCAGCGCAGGCATCTTCAAAGCTCATCGCTTCGCCGGAAAGTCGCCGTTGTACCGGTTCGGGGCATTGTTTGCATAATGCGGCTACTTTAATTTCTTTTTCAGCAACTAAGTCGGCGCGTGTTTGTGAAACTAAACCAATTTTTGCCGCGAGTGGCGTTAGGCGGCGATCTGCATTATCTTGTCGTAGATGGAGGCGATGTTCTGCGCGGCTGGTGAACATGCGATAGGGTTCTTCGGGTGCGCGTACGACGAGGTCGTCAATTAACACACCGCCATAGGCGTTGCTGCGCGATAGAATTAAGGGGTCTTGTTTGCCGAGGCTGAGTGCGGCATTGGCGCCAGCTAATAAACCTTGTATGGCGGCTTCTTCATAACCAGAGGTACCATTGATTTGACCGGCCAAATATAAACCAGGAACCGTGCGTACTTGTAAACAGTGGTCCATTTGCGCCGCAGGAACCACATCGTATTCCACAGCATAGCCGTAGCGCATCACGTGCGCATTTTGTAATGCTGGAATTTCGGCGAGGACCATGTCTTGGACATCAATGGGTAAACTGGTACTCAGACCATTAACGTAAATTTCGTTGCAATTTCGACCTTCAGGTTCAAGAAAAATATGATGACGATCGCGGTCACTAAAGCGTACCACTTTATCTTCTATGCTCGGGCAATAGCGGGGACCAACGGAATCAATTTGTCCATTGTACATTGGCGCACGTTCTAAATTATTTAAGATGTGTTTATGCGCTTCTGGATTGGTGTAGGTACTGTAGCAGGGAATTTGTTCCTGCGTAATCTCTTTGGTTAAAAAACTAAATGGCTGTGGTTTCTCGTCACCTGGTTGTTCTTCGCAAATGGACCAATCAACACTGGCGGCGTGGATGCGCATTGGTGTGCCGGTTTTTTGACGAATTAAACGCAGGCCGCATTTAACTAATTCACCAGAAATCCCAGTTGCTGCACCGTCGCCCATGCGACCGCCTTTGTTTTTACTTTCGCCTTGGTGCATGAGGCCTTGTAAAAAGGTGCCGGTAGTAAGGACGACTTTTGTGCCTTTGAGTTCGCGACCATCGCGTAGGCCAATGCCGCGCATTGCGCCATCAGCATCGCGAAGCAGGGTCATGGCTTCGCATTGCACCGGAAAAACATTATCTTGGGCATCGACGTATTGCTTGGCCCATTGGTTGTAGGCGAATTTATCGCACTGCGCGCGCGGGCTCCACATGGCTGGGCCTTTGGAGCGGCCGAGCAAGCGGAATTGAATGCCATTAGCATCGGTTGCGAGTCCCATCATCCCGCCAAGAGCATCGACTTCGCGCGCGAGTTGACCTTTGGCCATGCCACCGATGGCTGGGTTGCAGGACATTTTGCCGATGGTGTCGAGATTGCCGCTGACCAACGCTGTTTTGCAGCCCAATCGTGCTGCTGCACAGGCTGCCTCGATGCCGGCATGGCCGCCACCAACTACAATCACGTCAAAGGAATGTCGTTCACTCATGGGACGGCGGAGTATGTAGTCAGTGCGCTTAAGGCCAGTAAAATCGTGTTTTTAGCCTCAATAGCGTGGGCAGACTGGGGCAGCACTTGGCCCAAGCGTCTGTTACGGCGCTTATGCGAGCTCGTGGCCTGTGTGCTTGAGACCCGGTCCTGCCTAGCTGAGCTGTTTAACGAAGGCGACAAAGCCTTCGCTCTGTTTTTGCAGCCTGCCTGCCAGTTCTTCATCTGTCAGCGTGCCGCTGGCAAAATCGAACTGTTTAAAGCTATTGCCGATGAAGAGGCGTCGTGGGTAGATGTAGGCATTCCGATAGCCGGCGACTTGCTGAAAATGCTCAACGGCGCGCAGACCTTGAAATTGACCAGCTGCTAAGCCAATAAAAGCACAGGGGCGATTATCAAAGCTTTCGGGGTAGGGCAGCATATCAGCAAACAGCTTCAGGATGCCGGGGTAACTACCGTTGTATTCAGGGATAACAAAGCAGGCCCCGTCACAGGCGAGGAACTCATCAACCACGGCTTTGACTGCTGGGCTTGGCTCTTTGTATGCCTTGGGGTCTAGAAAGTCAGGGCCTAGGCTGTTCATGTCTAGGACCGAGGCCTCTACGCCATCGATACTGTTATAGCAGCTGGCAGTTTGATTGGCGAGCATGCGGCTAAGGGCACCATCGCGGTTTGTGGCACAAACGACTGAAATCTTCATCTCATACTTCTCCGAGTGCAGAGTCTGTCAGATACTGAACGGGCGTCCACATACCAATTATTCGCACTTGTGTATGCGCCCACAAAATAATCATGACGGTCCCGGATGACTGACGCATTCACGGAGCACCGTGTGGAAGTTCGGGATTCACCTTGCCGAGCGTCTGGGCATCAACGATGAGGAATTCCTATGACTCAACAAGCGAAAGGTCAGCCCATGAGCACCAATCACACAGCCGCCAAATCCCTGCAGGACAGCGACCCTGCTATCGCACAGGTCGTGGCAGATGAGTTAGCGCGTCAACAGAACACCATCGAATTAATTGCGAGTGAAAATATTGTTTCACCAGCAGTGATGGAGGCACAGGGCAGTGTGCTGACGAATAAATATGCAGAAGGTTATCCCGGCCGTCGCTATTATGGTGGCTGTGAAGCTGTCGATGTCGCAGAAGAGCTCGCGAAAAAACGCGCACAAGAATTATTTAAAACAAAATATTTTGTAAACGTACAGGCGCATTCTGGGTCACAGGCAAATATGGCGGCTTATTTAGCAGCTGGCTTGCAAAAGGGTGATCGCGTACTTGGCATGAGCCTTGACCATGGTGGTCATTTAACCCATGGTTTTAAATTAAATTTCTCTGGTCTTGATTATGAAATTGCAGCTTACGGCGTTGAACGTGATACGGGTGCTATTGATTATGATAAATTAGAAGCGCAGGCTGTCGAATTTAAACCGAAGATGATTATTGCTGGAGCCAGTAACTATTCACGCGTCATTGATTTTGAGCGTTTTGCCGCCATTGCTAAAAAAATTAATGCGGTATTGATGGTTGATATGGCGCATATTGCTGGCTTGGTTGCGGCTGGCCTGCACCCAACGCCATTTGGTCATGCTGATATCGTGACGACAACCACGCATAAAACGTTACGTGGTCCACGTGGTGGGATGTTGTTCGCTAAAACCTTAGATATCCAAAAGAAAATTAACAGTAAGGTCTTCCCTGGTATTCAGGGCGGTCCATTGATGCATGTGATCGCTGCTAAGGCAGTCGCCTTTGCTGAGGCATTAAAACCAGAATTCACCGAATACATGACACGCGTTCAAGCATCGGCTAGTGCAATGGCTGATACGTTTATTGCTGAAGGCTGGTCAGTAGTATCTGGTGGCACAGATAATCACTTATTCAGTTTAAACGTCATGAGTCAGGGTGTGACTGGTAAAGATGCGGAAGAGCTTCTCGACAAAGTTGGTATCACGGTTAATAAAAACTTGATACCATTTGACGAACAGCCAGCGCACAGTGCCTCAGGTATTCGTGTGGGTACTGCAGCGATTTGTAGTCGTGGTTTTGGCGTTGAAGAGGCGAAGCAGATTGCCTTGATGATGTCACGGGCACTGAAAGGTCGTGGCGATCAAGCCGTACTGGATGAGGTAAAGGCCGAAGCCCTGGCACTCTGTCAACGTTTTCCACTGTATGCATAAAATGCCCGCTACCTGCCTCTAGCAGGTGATGATGGACACTTACTGTCAGCAATAACGCAGCGTATAACGCTGCGTTATTGTATAGAGTGTTGCCTTGTGAAGCTTCGGTTTAGGGGGTATGCTACTAAGCGTATGCAAACTCCCTCTATTCGTATTTTACTCATCGATGATGAAGAGCTAGAATATATGCGGATTCTGCGACTGTTAAAAAAGTCGGAGCTCGCCTGTGATTTGGAATGGTCGCAAAAATCGATGAGCGGTTTGGAAAAATTTCAGACTGGAGAGTATGACATTTGTTTGATGGATTATCACATCGATCAACATGATGGCATTGAGGTCATGCAATCCTATCGCGACCAGGGTGGGCTTAAGCCAATCGTTATTCTGACTGGGATGGAAGATCCAGATATTGATGCGCGGGCATTGTCATTGGGTGCGAATGACTATTTGATCAAGGATG
>CBDUFM010000340.1:0-4274 GCA_965366325.1 uncultured bacterium | reverse complement strand
CGGTCCCACCACGTCGGCTTTGAGCGACTAAGTAGGCACCCTCACGTTATCATCGAGTCGCTCTAAATCGCAAAAAATAAAGACACTTGCGCACTGGCCTCACGGACAAAGCTGTGCGTCATCAGGAGATACTATGTTTAGCGGTAGTATTGTTGCCCTAGTTACCCCATGGAAAAATGATGCGTTGGATGAAGCCGCATTAAAGACCTTGGTGGAATGGCACGTCGAAAATGGAACGAGCGCATTGTTGCCCTGCGGGACAACTGGCGAAAGCCCATCATTTACTCATGAAGAGCAACATCACATGGTCGCCAAGACTGTTGAATTTGCCGATGGTCGTCTACCAGTTATTGCTGGTGCCGGCAGTAACAATACCAAAGAAGCCGTGAGCCTTGCCCAAGCCGCTGAAAAATACGGCGCTAGCGGCATCCTGACGATTACTCCTTATTACAATAAACCACCACAAGACGGTATCTTTGCACACTTCAAAGCGGTACGAGAAGCCTGTAGCCTGCCCATGGTGCTGTATAATGTACCAAGTCGCACCGGTATTAATTTGTTACCAGAAACGGCGGCACGCGTTGCTGAACTGGGTGGTGTCGACAGTGTTAAAGAAGCAAGCGGTGACATTGGTCAAGCCAAAGACCTACTCGATCTCGGTGTACGCGTTCTCTCTGGCGAAGACGGTTTAGTCTGGCCTTTAATGGCAATTGGCGGCAGTGGCGTTATCAGTGTCGTTGCCAACTTTGCACCACGCGTCATGGCTGACTTATGTGCAGCTGCAGAAGCTGGTGACATGAAACGTGCACAAGAATTACATACTATTGTCCATGAGCTCACCAAAGTCGCCTTCCTTGAAACAAATCCATTGCCAGCCAAAACTGCCATGGCTGCGCTTGGAAAATGTAGTGATGAATTCCGTCTCCCATTAGTGCCTATGACTAAAGGTGGCAAGGAAGTCCTGCTCAACACATTGAAAAAGCATAACATTCTCTAAATGATTACGCTTGCAGACCGCATCACCTTAGCACGCATTGGCCTTGCACCGTTGGCAGCAGCAGCTTATCTGTTTCTACCCATGCAAGGTTTTTTGTGCCTGCTGGTCTGTGGAATTATTTGCGGCATTGCCGAAGCGACCGATTTTTATGATGGCAAGGTCGCGCGCGCGCGCGGAGAAGTGTCAGATTTTGGTAAATTAGCCGATCCTTTTTGTGATGTGTTTTATCGCATATTCATGTTTATGATTTTATTACTGCCTGCTGGTGGTGTCGGTCAAATTGTTTTAATTCCATCAGATTTATCGACCTGGTATTTTTTAATCTACCCGCCCATTTATAGCGTGGCTAGTGATACCGCCACATCAGGTGTTCAACAAGGCACCGGCCTCATCCCCTTCCTCCCTGTCTTAATCATGGCACTACGAGAAATTGTCGCCGGCGCTCTACGTAGCATGGCGGCCAGCAAAGGCCTCGTCTTAGCTGCGCGTATGTCAGGAAAAATTAAAGCGTGGATGCAAGGCGCTACCATCATAACGGCCTGCGGCTTGCCCGTCTTTTTTGGCGGACCCTACGCTTGGCAAGTGTGGCTGATGGTCGCCATGACCTGGCTCTGTGCGATAATGAGCACCTACAGCATCATTGAATATTTCATCATTAATAAAGAAGTCCTGCGCCAATTGGTCGAGCGTCACGAACGCAAAGCCGATGATGTTGAAATTGAACAAGGCGACTAAGCGCTAGCAGCACTGGCACAGCAGCATCCATCAGTTAGCAACATCAACTATCAACAACTACGTGCGATCACGCAGCTGTTTCGTTTTTTGCCAGACGTTTCAGCATCCAAGTTCTTAATTCCCTACGTTTCTTTTCACTTTTCGCATCGGTCAACCAGATGGGATTCGTCCACGCACAAGTTCCGTGGGCACCATAACATTCAACCCGAATATAAGCATCGCCTTCCTGCAAGGTATAGTGTGCCTCGCATGCACGATGACGATGTTTTAATTTACCTGAATCACCGATAAAACGTATTTCACAATCAGTCGCACATCGAATATGCAATTCCTGACCTTGCATTACAATGCGTTCAATTTCTACACCTGAACTCGCATAAAATCGACCAGCCTCTAATGCCGCATGCACGGCCTGTGGATCTCGTTCAGCATCCACACAAACCCACGCAAAGCCACGATGTTCACGCGCATGCGCATCATCACTCGCCACACCGACTCGACGCTCGCCGATACTCAGCAAGCTGTCCCACAGATGCGTACATAAGGAGGTACCCGGATGCGCCTCGGTTAAACCATTATAAATTTCTAGACCATGCAGATCATCTCGTTGCAGGAGACTGGCAAAATCCCAGTGATCAAAATGCCACAGCGGATGATTAGCAATCCGTAGACTACCGACCTGACCGACATGACTCCCCTTGCTATGTTCAATCCCTTGTAGCAAAACCGTGTCGCCCTGCATAGAGGAAGCATCACCTAATAAATCATGATCTGTCAACGCAATAACATCGAAACCGAGTTCCTGAAAATGCGCAATTGTCTCAGCGGGTGTTTCCTTGCCATCGCTACGTGTGGTGTGGACATGCAACGCCGTTTTCAACCACTGTTGTTTGTCATCTGCGTGCACGGGAGCATACGGGTTAAGATACATAATTAAGCCTTTCCTGGCAATAAGTAAAAAGCGATGCCACGCGCAATAGATTTGGATTGATTACGTGGTACGTGGGGCAAACGTCCATCAAACTCAAGTGTATCCCCAGCAGATAACTTCAGCTTTTCACCATCGAGTTCAAATTGAATAGTACCCTTTAATACAAATAGAATTTGCCGACCTTCGGTTTGCACCGTGCGCCGCATCGAGCCCGGCTCGAGGTACAAATCATAGGCCTCAACAATGCCACCCATAAAATTATTAGAAAATAGTTTTTCATAACGAAAGCCGATTGCATCGTCGCGCTCAACAACGGTGCGCTCTTCGGCATGAATGAGTTCCCACGATTGTCGCTCGGTACCCTCTGCGCCTCGCACTAATTCATCAAGGCCAATATCTAAATAGCGTGATAATACTGCCAAGGTTGGCAAATTCGGTATCTGTCGACCATTTTCTATTTTGGACAAAGTGCTTTTATTTAATTCGCAAGCCCGCGCTAATTCATCCAAGGTCAGGCGCCGCTGCAAACGTGCATCACGGATACGCGATCCAACGATACTTAAACTACTCATCCGAAAACTCCTAAACATATGATGGCTAACATGGAACAGCTAATCGCAATCCCCTGGCGCCGATTGAGTCCCTCTTTCAAAATGGCCCATGCTAAAACAGCCGTTAATGCAAACGACAACTGACTGAGTGGTATAAGCACAGCGCCATTTCCCATTCCTAAGGCAAGATATAAAAACACGGCAACGCCTATCGTCAAAACGCCAGAAACGAGCCCATAGGCTAAGCAACGGCGATCGGGTAGAATTTGTCGGTCCCAGGCAAATCCACAAAAAAACCAAACAGCGCCAGCAACACAGAGTCAGGGCGCTGTACTTGCGCCATAAACAACGCCAGCCTTCATCGATACACCCATAAGCGCACGACACAAAGACGCCAAACACAATAAAGAAAAACCGCTATCCAAACGTCGCCATTTAAAATCGGAAAAGAAGAACACAGCAATAGCAGCAACCCCAATACCAAGCCATGTCATCACATTACTCGGCTCATCAAATAAAAAGATCATTAATAATGCAGCCGGCACGAGATTAAGTCTATACATGGTACTACAGACCGCCGTTCCACAGCGCGACATTGCATGGGCTAATAAAATATTGGATATACCGCCACTGAGACCAACAGCCGCCCCCCACAACAACTCAGCCGGGCCAAAAGAATCACCGATAACGAGACTCGCCAGTCCACAGGCACAACACCACGTGAAGCCAATCACAGCAATATAACTGCCGTTTTGCTGTTGGCTGCCAGCACTTCCTGCAGCAAACATGCGGAAGCTTAGATCTTTGAAAGCAGCACAGAGTAAACTGGCTAAAGCAAGTAGCGTTGCACACATGGTCGGCAGCTTAGGTGGGCGTTTCTCCAGTGACAACATGTTTCTATAATAGAAACATTAGCCTGCTGGCAAGATCTATCGCTGGACTACAGACCACTAAGTAAGGCGTCAAAGATCAGCCCCCAGAATTCAAGCGCAGCGCCTGAACTATGCGAGGAACAGCGCTGACCATCGATATGATCGTCTCCGCGACGGCCAGACGGACG
>CBDUFM010000339.1:0-4290 GCA_965366325.1 uncultured bacterium | reverse complement strand
GGATTCAGGCTGCAGCGGAACATATAGAAGTACAAATTCGCAGCCATTTAAAATCTATGGATAATTGGCGTTTAGCGAGTGACTGTGCGCAGATTGCATGGATTGAAGAGACCGTGTTGCTTGAGCAGCATGTGGCAGGTAAACCAGTGTATTGGGCTAAGGCGATCGATTTTAATGGACGTGCCATTTTAGGTGACCATCACGAAACTATTAATCCCAATGAAGAATATATTATAATTGCCCCCAGTTTAGCGATCGTGGAATCATTACCGCGTGCGCAGGGGGACGTCGTTGCTGCGAGTATATTTATTTGTGAGCACGGCATGTATCGTCCGCCGTTTGCCAAGGAATTTGCTGGTCTAGAAAACGACGGTTATACAGACTCTTTAGTATAATTATATATTTGTTTCGATTTATCGGAAATAATAAAACCCCGCCATAAGCATGGCGGGGTTTTACATTAATCGGTTTATTTAAAGCCAGAGTCTAAAGCTCAGTTGGAGGTCACTAATGCGAACATCATTGAGACGAACCCTAAAAAGCTCAGTTGGAGCACGCTTCAAGGCGCCAAAGGCCGTAGTTTACTGGTGTAAATGAGGACTTTGGCAACAGGGGAAGTGTGGTCCCAGCTCAATGTAATGCGAACATTATTGAGACGAACCCTAAAAAGCTCAGTTGGGGCACGCTTCAAGGCGCCAAAGACCGTAGTTTACTGGTGTAAATGAGGACTTTGGCAACGCCGAAGCGTGCTCCAAATGAGTCTTTTTAGTCTTTCTTGGCGTGTTCGCGGCGTGGCGGACGACGGTTGTTGTCGCGGCGTGGCCGTTCTTCACGTGCAGGAGGTGTCCAGCCTTCTGGTTTTTCCATCAGGGCCTTGCGGCTCAGGCGGAATTTGCCAGTACGTGGATCGATCTCAACCAATTTAACTTCGACTTCATCGCCTTCTTTAACAACGTCTTCGATGTTTTTGGTGTGATCCCAGCTCCACTCAGAAACATGGAGGAGGCCTTCTGTGCTTGGAATGAATTCAACGAATGCACCAAAGTCACGGACCGTAGTGACTTTGCCTTTATAGGTTTTGCCTTCTTCTGGTGCTTCGGTGAGATCGCTGATCCAACCTTTTGCTTTTTCGATGCAAGCACGGTCTGGCGAGGCAATGGTAATTAAACCTTCATCAATGGAGATGATGGTTTGGGTGTCTTCTTGGATGCGACGAATGGTTTCGCCACCTTTACCAATGATCTTACCTGAGAGTGATGGATCGATTTGGATTTGCACGATGTGTGGTGCGAATTCACTGATTTCTTCACGTGGCTCAGAAATGACTTCGTTCATGCAGTCAAGAATGTGGAGACGGCCTTGCAGCGCTTGATCAAGAGCTTCACTCATGAGCTCAGCACTGATGCCTGCAATTTTAATATCCATTTGCAGAGCAGTGATGCCTTTACTGGTGCCGCAAACTTTAAAGTCCATATCACCGTAATGGTCTTCGTCACCGAGGATGTCAGTCAAGATGGCATAACGGTCGCCTTCTTTGACGAGACCCATAGCGATACCGGCAACAGGTGCTTTGGTAGGTACACCAGCAGCCATCATCGACATAGAGCCACCACAAACGCTGGCCATTGATGAAGAACCGTTGGATTCCGTAATGTCTGAAACAATGCGGATCGTGTAAGGGAAGCTGTCTTGGTCTGGTAATACAGGAACGAGTGCGCGACGTGCGAGGGCACCATGACCAATTTCACGACGACCTGGTCCAGGACGACCGCCACATTCACCAACTGAGAAGCCTGGGAAATTGTAGTGGAGGAGGAAGCGTTCAAATGCTTTTGGTTTTAACGAATCAACCATTTGCTCATCGTCAGCTGTGCCGAGTGTGGTGGTTAGCAAGCCTTGTGTTTCACCGCGTGTAAACAGGGCTGAGCCGTGGGCACGTGGAATAACATCGGTGTCGATAACAATTGGACGGACCGTTTTGGTATCGCGACCGTCAACACGGCTGCCATTCAAAATCATTTCGCGGAACAAGAAATCTTTAGCTTCACCAAAGGCGGCTTTAACTTCGTTAACTTGTTCTTCATTGTCAGCGTCAGCAAGTGCTGCAACAACGGCTGCTTTTGCGTCGCTCACTGCTTGGCTGCGCTCATGCTTAATTTTGTTGCCAAGGGCAGCATTAATTAAGTCAGTGTGACCATCAAGGATTTGTTTAACGTATGGGCTTTCGCTAGGCTCAACGTGTTCCATTTTCTCAACGCCGGCAATCTTACGTAATTCTTCAATGCCTTTGCAGATCTCTTTGACAACGCTGTGTGCAAGCTCAAGTGCTTCAACCATGCGTGGCTCAGACATTTCTTCTGCGCCGCATTCAACCATGGTAATCGCGTCTTTGGTACCAGCGACAACAAGGTCGAGGTCAGATACTTTGCGTTGAGAAACGGTTGGATTAACGACGAATTCACCGTCAATTTGACCGATACGTACGGCGCCAATAGGGCCATTCCAGGGAATCTTAGAGACGTGTAGGGCGGCAGAAACGCCGATCATGCTGAGTACGTCTGATTCGTTCTCTTGGTCAAAGCTAATTACAAAGCTAGTGCAGTTGCAATCGCGTTTGTAGCCGGCTGGGAAAAGTGGGCGTAGTGGGCGGTCGGTTAAGCGGCAGATTAAGGTTTCTGCGTCGCTTGGGCGTGCTTCACGGCGGAAAAAGTTTCCTGGGATACGACCAGCAGCGTAAGTCTTCTCGCGGTAATCAACCATCAATGGGAAAAAGTCGAGGCCAGGACGTGGCGTGCCATCACAAACGGTAGACAACACCATGGTATCGCCAGCGCGTACAATGATTGAGCCAGCGGCTTGCTTGGCCATGTAACCGGTTTCTAGGCTGATCTCTGTGCCGCCTATGTTTATGCTCACTGTATGCTTCTGCATATTCAGTGCTTTTAATGCGTCATCGCGTTTCATCGCAATTCCTTTAGCTATCGACAGCGAGGCGCACCTGCAGCGAACCAATCCACATAAAGGTCATAAACTATTACAATATGGACGTTTATGGCATTTATGAGGAGAGGTACAGATAGCGCGGATGCATCGCTGTACGGATTCATGCTCGGCGAGTCCTTCTCTATGAGCAAATTGGGCGCGCATGCTCGCGTACAAATGACTTTTTACAAGTGTTTTTGCTTAGAAGCTGCTCCGTCTAAATGACAGCAAATCATTGTCGGAACTTAGTTTACGGTTCTAGGACTTTGTCCGTGAACGGGCACTGCTTTACGATGGGGCAACGCCAGCATTCAGGTTTTCTAGCCTTACAGCAGTAGCGGCCATGTAGAATCAAATAGTGATGGGCATTGAGGAGGAATTGCTTGGGTGTGCGTTCGAGGAGCACGGTTTCGGTTTGTTCAACCGTCTTGCAGTCAGCAATACCAAGGCGTTGACTGATGCGGTGTACGTGGGTGTCGACGGCGATGGTTGGCTCGCCAAAGGCGATGTTCAGAACCACGTTTGCGGTTTTTCGTCCCACCCCAGGTAGGGCTTCAAGGGCGGCGCGATTGTTTGGTACCTCTCCATTGTGTTCATCAAGTAATATCTGGCTGAGCTTAATTACGTTCTTGGCTTTGTTACGATAGAGCCCAATGGTTTTGATGTAGGTGATGAGCTTTTCTTCACCTAATTTCAGCATCGCCGCCGGAGTCTTTGCAACGGGATATAATTTATTACAGGCCTCATTTACCGAAGCATCAGTTGCTTGAGCAGAGAGCACCACCGCGACTAAGAGCTCGTAGTGGGTATCAAAGCTAAGATCACTTTTGGGTTCAATGTGCTTTGAGAGAATTTGGTATACGGTTTTAATTTTGGCAGGGCTGAGATCACCATACCACTGTGTGTGCTTTGTATTGCTGGTGTTCTTCTGCGGCATGGGTGCCTAGTGTTCCAAGCGGATGCTTATCGACCGCGCGTGTGCAGCTAAGCCTTCTGCCTCGGCTAAACGAATGGCAGGACGGGCAACGGCTTCGAAGTCAGCTTGACTGTAATTTATAATAGAGCTGCGGCGTAAAAAAGTGTCGGCACCAATGCCAGACCACATCCGAGCGCTACCACCGGTGGGCAGGGTGTGGCTCGGTCCGGCAATGTAATCACCAATCGGTTCCGGGCTCCACGGACCAACAAATATGGCACCAGCATTTTTAATCTGCGGTAAGAGTTCTTGCGGATTAGTGACCAGTAATTCGAGGTGCTCAGCAGCAAATTTATTGGCAATCTCTACTGCAGTCGCCTGATCTGGGCACG
>CBDUFM010000338.1:0-4296 GCA_965366325.1 uncultured bacterium | reverse complement strand
CTCAGGGTATCGGTGCGTTATACTTGCGGCGTAAGCCCAAGCGCTTGCGTTTACAGACTGTGCTTCATGGCGGAGGGCATGAGCGTGGTCTGCGCTCTGGAACCCTAGCTGTTGCTCTTGTGCGTGCACTCGGCTTAACGGCCAACGTGAGTATGGAACGTCGGGTGCAAGATTATGCCCATCTCTTAGATTTACGCAGTCATGCATTGTCAGTGATGGCGGACAAACTGCCGCAGGCAATGATAAACGGTGATCGCGAAGCTGGCTTTCCCGGAACGCTGAATCTGCAAATTCCCGGCGTTGATGCACAGGATTTACTTTGCGCCTGCCCAACCGTGGCCATGTCGATGGGTTCTGCGTGTACCGCAAGTGTAACGAAGCCATCGCATGTCTTAAGCGCAATGGGTTTAAATTGGCAAGCAGCAGCGGCAAGTTTACGTATGAGTTATGGGCGTATGACAACACGAGCAGATATTGACGCAGCACTAGATATTTTACATACATCAATCTCCAGCGCAGCGATTGCAGTCGATGCACAGGCGGTGGGGGATAGCACATGCTAATACGTTTTGCTTATCGTTTTGCGACAGAGTTATCGCTGAAGGTTTTATGGAAGGCAGCGTATCTGTATGCCTTTAAGGGCTGGCGAGCAATTGCAGCCTATAAGAAACGGAGGGCACAGGACCAACTCTATCCGCCGTTTATGTTTGTTGCATTGACCAACACCTGCAATTTACGCTGTCGTGGTTGTGGGGTAGAAAAGGAAGGCACTGCTCACCATTTGCCAGAGCATGAATTAGATTTTATTATTGATAGCGGCAAGCAGAATAAATCTCATTATGTCACGCTGCTCGGTGGTGAGCCGATGATGTACAAGGGTATTTGGGATGTGTTCGAGCGCCATAAAGACTGTTATTTTCAGGTCATCACCAATGGCATGTCTTTTACTGAAAAGAATGCTAAACGCGTTGCACAATTCGGAAATATAACGCCTTTAATTAGTGTTGATGGTTTAAAGAAGAATAATGATGAGCGCCGTGGTGAGGGTGTTTTTGAGTCAGTTGAAAGTGGTATGGCTGAGCTCAAGAAACAGAAAGTCTTTTATGGCGTAGCTACAACTGTGACATCCAAGAATCTCGAAGAAACTTTATGTGATGAATATATTCAATATTTCATCGATAAGGGCGCCATGTATATATGGTATTATGTCTATCGTCCTGTTGGCGAGCATAGTTATCCTATGTATTGTTTAAGTGAAGATCAGTTGGTCGAGATGCGTAAGCGTTTATTGAAATTACGTCGTAAGCATCCGATGTTAATTATTGATACATATTGGACTGCAGAGGGCGAAGCTTTTTGTCCAGCAGCTATGGGTCTTGGTTATCATATTGGTCCACAGGGTAGCATTGAGGTATGTCCACCGATGTCATTCGCCACAGACAAAGTCAGTGATAATGGTGGAAATATGACGAAGACCATTAACGAAAGTAAATACCTCAAGGGTTTTGAAAAATTTGTAAATGATCGTACAAAGGGTTGTGTCATCTTAGAACACCCACAAGAGTTAGTGTCCTATATTAAGGACCATGGCGCCATTGATTACAGTAGCCGTGATGCGTTTAAGGAATTTGATAGTATCGAAGCACGACATAGTCATCACCTGCCTGGAAAAGAGATACCAGAAGATTATTGGGTCTATCGTATGGCTAAAAAGCAGGTTTTCTTTGGTATGGGGGCAGCGGGATAAATGAAGACGAAAAAAATTGTTTATTGTAACTGCACCTATGCACGGATTATCGACAAGGCTACCAAGCAGACTGTTTTAACGGCATTGACGGAAACCGGCATCCCATTTGTGGCAGTACCCGATCTTTGTGAAATGGCAGCTCATAAAGACCCACAGTTTAAAAGTCTTTTAGAGAATGGGCCCGTTCGTATAGCGGCCTGCTATAAGCGCGCAGTTAAGGGGCTCTGTTCTGCGGCTGGCGTTGCATGGTCCGATGATGAGGTTGATGTTATTAATATGCGTGAGGGCGATGCAGCGGCAGTTGTACAGGCCTTGTTGAATGAGGAGGCACATTCATGACCTATATCGTGCTCTATGAGGGCCCTGGTTCGCAGGGTCTAAACGCTGATGAACGTATGTCATTAATGAGTGCCTGTCTTGAGTCGGGGGTGCGCGTTGAGCTGAGTAGTGATACTGAGTTGGATACTCAAGATGATGCCGTTTGTGTTATTGGCTATTTAGACCAAGACGCTGCGTATATTGAGAAGAATCAGGTGCAATTGTTTAACCTGCATGAATTAGAGCAGGCTGAAATTATCAAGGCTATTCAAGAGAAGGCTGCTGAGCGTAAGCCGTGGAAGCCGTGGTTTCCGGTTATTGATTTTGACCGCTGTACTAACTGCATGCAATGTTTAACTTTTTGTTTGTTTAATGTTTATGGTGTCGAAAATGATAAAATAACAGTTAAGCACCCAGATAACTGTAAGACTGACTGCCCAGCTTGTTCACGCGTCTGTCCAGAAGTTGCGATCATGTTTCCCAAGTATAAAGCTGGGCCAATTAATGGCGATGTTGTTAGTGAAGAGAATTTAGAGCGTGAAAAAATGAAGGTGGATATCTCTGCGTTATTGGGTGGTGATATTTATTCCGCATTACGCACGCGTAGTGCGGACTCTCGTAGTCGCTTTTCCAAAGAGCGCGATGATGAACGGGCGCTGAAGGAACGTCAGCGTTGCTATAAAAAACTCAAAGAGGCATTGGATATACCGGAAACGGTCCTCGCATCTTTGCCGGATCAAGATATGATTGATCAACGTCGTCGTGCCATATCGGAACATGTGCGTGCTGAAACTGATAAAGACGTAGGGGGCAATACCTAATGAATCCACCTCCAGTAAACCAAACTTCAGCTGTACCTATTAGTGCCATGCCTGCGCCAGTGCCTATGCAGACCATGCGTCCAGTGCAAAAAAATATTCCCCAAACGCGTAAACAGCGAGAACAGTTAAATCGCGCGGTGAAAGCTTATATAGCTAAGTCTGATTTAGTGCCACCAATACCGGTGGAGCAACTGCGCAGCCACGCAGAGACCTTGCTGCAGGAAGTTTCGTTGGATCAGTTGTACAAGGAGTACACGGGAATTCTTTTGAATAACGAACTGTGGCGAGAATATTTGGCCACGATTCCATATAATCGTCGTCTGCTGTTGATGCCTAAATGTCTGCGCGTCGAGGAACATTGTCCGGCGCCGTTTGATGAGTTTGGCTTGTTGTGTAAAGAATGTGGATTGTGCTCGATTCAAGACTTACAAAAAGAAGCTGAAAAACTCGGCTATGCGGTGCTGGTTGCTGAGGGCTCGCAAATTGTCATGAGTATTATCGAAACCGGTAAAATTGATGCGATTGTTGGCGTGAGTTGTATATCTGTTTTAGAGCGCGCCTTTCCTTATATGGAAGCGGCTGCAATTCCTGGCGTCGCTATTCCGCTCTTGCAAGATGATTGTCACGACACCAATGTGGATATGGAATGGGTGTGGGATGTTATTCATCTGAGCAGTGATGATGAGTCGCGTCGCCTTGATTTGGATGGCATACGCGAAGAAGTCGATGAATGGTTTAGCAAAGATTCTTTACTAGAGATCATGGGTCCTGCAGAGGGGCCGACAGATGATCTTGCCCGTGAATGGCTTGGTCGTGCTGGTAAGCGCTGGCGTCCATTTTTAACCGTTGCGATGTGCCGTGCCCTACAGCGTGCACAGTCTCCAGCTGACCATGCATCGTCACTCGATGCATTAAGTCTGAAAAAAGCAGCGGTAGCAGTTGAGTGTTTTCATAAAGCGTCACTTATTCATGACGATATTGAAGATGAAGATGATCTCCGTTATGGTGAAGATACTTTGCATAAAAGTGCGGGTATGCCATGTGCACTGAATGCCGGTGATTTGTTAATTGGTGAAGGCTATCGTCTGCTGGCTGAAATTGAGATGGATGCAGCTGCGAAAGTCGCATTGATGCGCTTTGCCGCACGCGGTCATCGTCAACTTTGCTTGGGTCAAGGCCAAGAATTGGAGTGGCGTAAATCACCGGCTCCAGTTTCTGATATTGAAATGATGACGCTATTTCAACAGAAGACCGCGCCCGCATTTGCGGTTGCTTTGCAGGTAGGTGCTTGTTGTGCAGGGGCTGATGAACAATTAATTTCAGCGATTTCACGTTATGCTGATTCATTGGGTATTGCCTATCAAATCCAAGATGACGTACAGGATGCTGAATTAGGCGCTGAAGGCAGTG